>CAIQOY010000196.1 GCA_903873565.1 uncultured Actinomycetes bacterium | reverse complement strand
TCTCCCTCAGGCGCCGTTCAGGTTCCGGCTGGTAGGGTTCGCCCGATGGCCGAGCTCTTCAACCGCCTCCTGCGCGTGGGCGAGGGCAAGCGCCTGCGCGAGCTGGCCCGCATCGTCGACGAGGCGAACGCGCTGGCCGACGACGCGGCCGCGCTCTCCGACGAGGGGCTGCGCGAGCGCTACGCCGAGCTGCGCGAGCTGTTCCGGGCGGAGGCCGGCGAGGACGCCGACCACGAGGACGTCGAGCGGGCCCTGCTCGACTTCGAGCCCGAGGTCTACGCGCTGGCCCGCGAGGCCGGCGCCCGCGCGATGGGCATGCGCCACTTCGACGTGCAGCTGATCGGCGGCGCCTGCCTGCACCGCGGGATGATCGCCGAGATGAAGACCGGCGAGGGCAAGACGCTGGTCGCCACGCTGCCCGTCTGCCTGAACGCGCTGAGCGGGCGCGGCATGCACCTCGTCACGGTCAACGACTACCTGGCCCGGCGCGACGCGGAGTGGATGAGCCCGCTCTACGAGATGCTCGGCGTCACCGTCGGCGTGATCCAGTCGGGCATGGACCCGGCCACGCGGCGCGCGGCCTACGCCTGCGACGTCACCTACGGCACCAACTCGGAGTTCGGCTTCGACTACCTGCGCGACAACCTCGCCGTGGAGCTCGAGCACACCGTGCAGCGCGGCCACTCGTTCGCGATCGTCGACGAGGTCGACTCGATCCTGATCGACGAGGCGCGCACCCCGCTGATCATCTCCGGCCAGCCCGAGGAGGCCCCGGAGACCTACTACTCGTTCGCGAAGGTCGCGAAGACGCTGCGCATCCCCGACGACTACGAGATCGACGAGAAGCGCAAGACCGTCGCGCCGACCGAGGACGGCATCCACAAGGTGGAGCGCGCCCTCGGCATCGAGAACCTCTACGCGCCCGGCAACGGCCAGCTCGTCAACCACCTCGTGCAGGCGCTCAAGGCGCAGTCGCTCTACAAGAAGGACGTCGACTACGTCGTCGTCGACGGGCAGGTCAAGATCGTCGACGAGTTCACGGGCCGCATCATGGAGGGCCGCCGCTGGAGCGAGGGCCTGCACCAGGCCGTCGAGGCCAAGGAGGGCGTGCGGATCGAGGCCGAGAACATCACGGTCGCCACCGTCACGATCCAGAACTACTTCCGCATGTACGAGAAGCTCGCGGGCATGACCGGCACCGCGGCGACCGAGGCCAACGAGTTCGCGGAGATCTACAAGCTCGAGGTCGTGCCGATCCCGACCAACCGCGACATGGTCCGCCTCGACAAGGACGACCTGATCTTCAAGACCAAGGGCGAGAAGTTCGACGCCGTCGTCGAGGACATCGCCGAGCGCCACGCGACGGGGCAGCCCGTGCTCGTCGGCACGATCGACATCGAGACCTCCGAGCAGCTCAGCGCCCTGCTCAACCGGCGCGGGATCGCGCACGACGTCCTCAACGCCAAGCAGCACGAGCGCGAGGCGGAGATCATCGTCAACGCGGGCCAGCGGGGCGCGGTCACGATCGCGACCAACATGGCCGGCCGCGGCGTCGACATCAAGCTCGGCGAGGGCGTGCCCGAGCTCGGCGGCCTCTACGTGCTCGGCACCGAGCGCCACGAGTCGCGCCGCATCGACAACCAGCTGCGCGGCCGCTCCGGCCGCCAGGGCGACCCGGGCGAGACCCGCTTCTACCTGTCCGCCGAGGACGAGGTCGTGCGCCTGTTCGCCGGCGACCGCATCTACAAGATCCTCGACCGCCTCGGCCCGCCCGAGGGCGAGCCGATCGAGCACAAGCTGCTCTCGCGCCAGATCGAGGGCGCCCAGAAGAAGGTCGAGGAGCACAACTTCGAGATCCGCAAGAACGTCCTCAAGTACGACGACGTGCTCAACAAGCAGCGCGAGGTGGTCTACGGGCAGCGCCGCGAGGTGCTCGAGGGCGCGGACATCTCCGAGCTGATCGGCGAGTGGGTCGACGAGGCCGTCGAGGAGATGGTCGAGGCGCACTTCACGGGCGCCGCCGAGCCGGAGTTCCGGGAGGACGCGGACGACGACGCCCCCGCGGCCGACCGCACGAGCGAGGACCTGATCGTCGGCCTGCGCTCGCTCTACCCCGTCAGCTTCACGGCCGCCGACCTCGGCCCGGCCGGCGAGCTCGTCCTCGACGACGTGATCGACCGCGCCGTCGCGGACGCCACGACCGCCTACGAGCGCAAGGAGCGCGTGCTCGGGAAGATCGATCCCGACCTGATGCGCCGCGCCGAGCGCTTCTACCTCCTGCAGACGATCGACACCCGCTGGCGCGAGCACCTCGACAACATGGACTACCTGCGCGACGGCATCCATCTGCGCGGGCTGGCCCAGAAGGACCCGGTGGTGGAGTACCGCACCGAGGGCCACGCGATGTTCCAGGAGATGATGGGCGAGGTGCGCCAGGAGGTCGTCCGCGGCCTGTTCCAGTTCGTGATCGAGGTCGACGGCCCCGACGGGCGCGCCGTCCTCGACCCGTTCCAGATCGACGAGGACCTCGACGGCCTGATCGCCCAGCACGAGGACGTCAGCGCGTTCGACGGCCCGGGCTCGGCCCCGCCGGGGTCCATGGCGCCGCCCGCCCCCGCGGCCGCGCCGCCGCGCGCCGACTCGGCCTGGTCGAAGGCGCAGGAGTGGGGCGGCTCGTCGACCCCCGCCACGCCCGCCGCCGAGGATCGCTCGTCGAGCACGATGCGGGGCCAGGCCCCCGGCGCCGCCGGCCGGCGCAAGAAGCCGACGAAGAAGAAGCGCCGTGGCTGACGCCGCCGCGCCGACGGCCGAGGAGCTCGCCCAGGCCGTCGAGGGGATCAGGGCCCGCCTCGTGTGGGTCCGTGATTACCTTTGACCCCGATCGCCTGAGCGCCCGCCTCGTCGAGCTCGACGAGGAGATCTCCCAACCCGGGTTCTGGGATGACCAGGAGCGCGCCTCGAGGGCGTCGTCCGAGCGCGCGCGGGTCGCGCGCCGGATCGACCTGTTCGAGGGCCTGACCGCCGACGTCGCCGACGCCGGCGACCTCGTCGAGATGGCCTCCGAGGACGTGGAGCTCGCGGCCGAGCTCGCGCAGTCGGTGCGCAGCCTGACGGAGCGCATCGACGAGCTCGAGGAGGGCGCGCTCTTCTCCGGCGAGTACGACCCGGGGCCGGCGGTGGTCACGATCTCCGCCGGCGCCGGCGGGACCGACGCGATGGACTGGGCGGAGATGCTGCTGCGCATGTACCTGCGCTGGGCGGAGCGGCGCGGCTTCAAGACCGAGCTGCTCGAGGCCTCGCCGGGGGAGGAGGCGGGGCTGAAGTCCGTCGCGCTGCTCCTGGACGGCGAGAACGCCTACGGGATCATGGGCGCGGAGCGCGGCGTGCACCGGCTCGTGCGGCTGTCGCCCTTCGACTCGGCGCACCGCCGGCACACCGCCTTCGCCCGCGTCGACGTGACGCCCTGGGTCGCCGACGACGTGGCCGTCGAGATCGACGAGGGCGATCTCCGCATCGACACCTACCGGGCCTCGGGCGCCGGCGGGCAGCACGTCAACAAGACCGACTCGGCCGTCCGCATCACGCACCTGCCGACCGGGATCGTCGTGCAGTGCCAGAACGAGCGCTCGCAGACCTCCAACAAGGTGACGGCGATGCGCGTGCTCAAGAGCCGCCTCGTGGAGCTCGAGCTGGAGAAGCGGGCGCAGGAGTTGGCCAAGGAGCGGGGAATCACGCAGGACAACACGTTCGGCAGTCAGATCCGCTCCTATGTCCTCCACCCGTACACGATGGTCAACGACCACCGCACCGGCCGCAAGGACGGGGACGCCCAGGGCGTCCTCGACGGCGACCTCGATCCCTTCATTCGGGATTTCCTGCTCGGCCGCAGCGCGGCCGAGGGCGAGGATGTTGCCGAACCGTGATGGCCTGACGGGAAAAACCGCTGATAGGGTGGGCGAGGCCCGATGCTGAAGCGCGACTCCCCATCCGAGGCCCTGCGCCGCCCCGACCTGCTCGAGGATCCGGGCCCCGTCCAGATCGCCGACACGGCGCTCCGGAGCGAGGAGGAGCTCGAGCGCGAGGCCGAGGACCGGCGCCGGCGCCGCGCCGAGGCGCTCGCCGCGATGGCGGGCGAGACGAGCGAGTTCCAGCGCCCGTTCGCGCCCCGCGCGGAGGCGATGATCCTGCTGGAGAACGCGACGAAGATCTACCCGGGCGACGTCGTCGGCCTGCGGGACGTGACGCTCCAGATCGACAAGGGCGAGTGGGTCTTCCTCGTCGGCCCCTCGGGCTCCGGCAAGTCGACGTTCATCAAGCTGCTGCTCAAGGAGATCGACGCCACCTCCGGCAACGTCCAGGTCGGCGGCCGCTCGCTGCGCACCCTCAAGCGCTCGCAGGTGCCGAAGCTGCGCCGCAACATCGGCTGCGTCTTCCAGGACTTCAAGCTGCTGCCGACGCGCACCGTCTACGAGAACGTCGCCTACGCGCTCGAGGTGCAGGGCCAGCGGCGCGAGGTGATCGAGCGCAAGGTGCCCGAGATCATCGGCCTCGTCGGCCTCGCCGACAAGATCGACAAGCTCCCGCACGAGCTCTCCGGCGGCCAGCAGCAGCGCGTCTCGATCGCGCGCGCGTTCGTCAACCACCCGCCGCTTCTGATCTGCGACGAGCCGACCGGCAACCTCGACCCCGAGACGTCGATCGGGATAATGCAGCTCCTCTACCGCATCAACCGCGCCGGCACCACGGTGCTGATGGCGACGCACGACCGCGAGATGGTCGACAAGATGCGCCGCCGCGTGATCGCCCTCGAGGAGGGCCGCGTGGCGCGCGACGACCGCCGCGGCGGCTACGTCGAGGACGAGGAGGCGTAGTGGAGACGCGCTGGAAGTTCTTCGTCCTCGAGGCGCTGAAGTCGCTGCGCGGCAACTTCGCCACCACGGTGGCCGCCGTGGTCACCGTCCTCGTCGTGATGTTCATCGCGGGGATCGGGATCGCGCTCGGCTCGTACGTCTACAACTACTCGAACAAGGTCCGCGACGACGTCACGATCCGCGCCTACCTGAAGGACTCCGCGACGGACAAGCAGATCGCGGAGATCCAGCGCACGATCACCGAGACGCCCGGCGTCCAGCCGGACTCGCTGCAGTTCATCTCCAAGGACGACGCGATCCTGCGCCTGCAGGAGCAGCTCGGCAAGGACTCCGAGCTGCTCGAGCTGACGCTCGGCAACCCGCTGCCCGCCTCCTTCGAGTTCAAGGCCGTCGACCCCGACCAGACCGCGACCGTCGCCAAGGCCGTCGCCGGCCTGCCCGGCCTCGACCCGCCGCGGCCCGGCCTGCCGAACCCCGACTACGGCGCGGGCAAGGCCGACCGGGTCCTGAAGACGGCCGGCACGATCACCCTCGTCCTGCTCGGCATGGGCGTGGTCCTCGCGATCGCCGCCGTCCTGCTGATCGGCAACACGATCCGCCTCTCGATCTTCGCGCGCCGCCGCGAGGTCGAGGTGATGAAGCTGGTCGGCGCCACGAACTGGTTCGTGCGGCTGCCGTTCATGATCGAGGGGATGATCTGCGGCGTCGCGGGCGCGATCGGCGCGACGATCCTGCTCGCCGTCAGCTACCAGACCCTGCTCGCGGACCGCGTGGAGACGGCGATGGCCGGCAGCGGCTCGCCGAACGCGATCGCCTTCCCGCTGCTCGTGGTGCTCCTGATCCTGGCCGGCCTCGGCATCGGCGCGCTCGGCTCCGGCCTGACGATGCGCCGCTTCCTGCAGGTCTAGCGGGGGCGGGCGGGCGCGGGGCCCCTCCGCGCTCTACCCTATGCGCATGGGCGAGCAGCGACCCCCGCGGATGCTCTTCGTCGAGGACGACCCCGTCATCCGCAAGGCGACGGGCGACTACCTGGCGCGCAACGGCTTCGAGGTCGTCCTGGCGGAGGACGGCGACCGCGGGCTCGAGGCCTGGCGCGAGACGGAGCCCGTGCTCGCGCTCCTCGACGTGATGCTGCCCGGCATCGACGGCGTGGCGCTGTGCCGCGCGATCCGCGCCGAGTCGCAGATCCCCGTGATCCTGCTGTCGGCCCGCTCCGACCCCATCGACGTGGTGCAGGGCCTCGAGGCCGGGGCGGACGACTACGTCACCAAGCCGTTCGAGCCGGCCGTCCTGGCCGCGCGCCTCAGGGCCGCGCTGCGGCGCGCCGGCACGGCCGAGGAGGAGCGGCAGGGCACCGTCGAGGTGGGGGCGCTGGTGATCGACCGGGACGGGCACGAGGTCAGCCGCGACGGCGAGCCCCTGCAGCTGACGCCGACCGAGTACCGGCTGCTCGTCGAGTTCGTCGACAACGACGGGGTGGCGCTCGACCGCGCGACCCTGCTCGATCGCGTGTGGGGCTACGGCTGGGCGGGCGACACGCGCCTCGTCGACGTGCACGTGCAGCGGCTGCGCGCCAAGATCGAGGTCGACCCGTCCGCGCCCGAGCTCGTGCAGACCGTGCGCGGCGTCGGCTACAAGCTGGTGCGGCCGAGCGAGGCGCCGTGAGCCTGCGGGTCCGGCTCGCCCTGGCGATCGCCGTGATCAGCGCCCTCGTCGCCGGGGGCATCAGCATCGCGGTCTACCAGCGCAGCCAGACCGAGCGCCTCGACCGCGCCCGCGACACGGCCGCGCGGCAGCTGCGCACCGCCGCCTCGATCGCGCGGCTGACCCTGCCCGGCGGGGCCACCGTGACGCCGTCGGGGGCCTACGTGATCGGCCCCGAGGGCGCCGCCGTCGGCGACGCCGGCGTCGCCGCGGGCCTGCCGGTGCGGCTGACCCTGCGGGTCGAGGCGAGCCCGGGGCGGATCCTCACCGAGCCGGTCCTCGACGGCGCCTTCCCGGCGGTCTACGCGGGCACGCTGCTGCCGGGGACGGGGTCGATCTACGTGCGGCAGTCGATCCTGGAGGACCGCGACGAGCTCGAGGCCCTGCGCGACGCCCTGATCCGGATCACGGCGATCGCCGCCGTGATCGGCGCCTTCCTCGGGGTGCTGGTGGCGTCCGCGATGTCGGTTCGGATCCGCCGCTCCGCGCAGCTCGCGATGCGCCTCGCCGACGGCGACCTCGACGCGCGCCTGAACCCCCGCGGGAAGGACGAGATCGCGGCGCTCGGGCGCGCCCTCGACGAGATGGCGGACTCGCTCAGCAGCACGATCCGCGAGCTCGACGACGCCGCCGAGCGCGAGCGGCGCTTCTCCGCGGACGTCGCCCACGAGCTGCGCACGCCGATCACCGGCCTCGTGGCCGCCTCGTCGCTGCTCGACGACAGCCCCGACGCGGTGATGGTCAAGGAGCGCGCGCGGGCCCTCGCCTCGCTCGTCGAGGACCTGCTCGAGGTGATGCGCCTCGACGCCGGCGCCGAGACCGCGCTGTCGGAGCGCTTCGACCTGATGCGCCTCGTCAACGACGTCGTGCGCGACCGCCTGCCCGAGGCGGGCGTTTCGGGGCCGATCGACCTGCTCGTGCAGTCCGACCCGCGCCGGCTCGAGCGGGTGCTCGTGAACCTGATCGAGAACGCGCGCCGCCACGGGCGCGCCCCGTTCGCCGTCGAGGTCGACGGGGCGGCGCTGACCGTCACCGTGCGCGACGGCGGCGACGGCTTCGGGCCCTTCCTGGACCAGGCCGCGGACCGCTTCGCGATGGCCTCGCGGGCGCGCGGCGGCGGCACCGGCCTCGGCCTCGCCATCGCCGAGGGCCAGGCGCGCGTGCTCGGCGGCGAGCTCGTG
>CAIQOY010000195.1 GCA_903873565.1 uncultured Actinomycetes bacterium | reverse complement strand
GGCGGTCGCCTCGGCCACGAGGCGGTCGACGAGGGCGCCGTCGACGGCGTGGCCGGCCTGCCCCGCGAAGGTGGCGAGGATCCGGAAGCCGAGCGGCGTCAGCACGCTCTCGGGGTGGAACTGGACGCCCTCGATCGGCAGTTCGCGGTGACGCAACCCCATGATCAGGCCGTCGGGCAGCCTCGCCGATACCACGAGCTCGCCGTCGGGGTCGGGCTCATCGGCGGCGAGCGCGTGGTAGCGGCCCGCGTCGAACGGCGAGGGCAGACCGGCCAGGAGGCCGAGCCCATCGTGCTCGACGGGCGCCGCGCGCCCGTGCATCGCGTTGGCGTTGGGGGCGACCCGCACGCCGAAGGCGACGGCGATGCACTGGTGGCCGAGGCAGATCCCGAGCACGGGCAGCTCGCGGCCGAAGGCGCGGATCGCGGCCGTCGAGATGCCCGCCTCGTCGGGGCCCTGCGGGCCCGGCGAGACGACGATCCCGCTGGGGTCGAGCGCGGCGATCTCGTCGAGGCGGGTGGCGTGCGACGGCACGACCCGGCTCGGCACGCCGAGCTCGGCGAGCCGGTGGGCGATGTTGAGGACGAAGGAGTCGCGGTTGTCGAGGATCACGATCACGGCAGCGCCTCCCAGGCCCGCGCGAGGTCGTCGACGAGCGGCGAGCGGCCCAGCGGCTCGCCGGCGATCGCCGTGATCGGCACGACGCCGCGCGCGGCGGTCAGGAGCGCGGCGCCGGCCGCCGCGCGCAGGTCGGCGAGCGCGAGGTCGGCCTCGGCCGCGCCGGTGCGCTCGACGGCCCAGGCCCGCGTCACGGAGGGCAGGATGCCCTCGAGCCGGGGCACGCGCCAGCCCCCGTCCGGGCCGAGCGCGATCACCGCCGCGCGCGTCGTCTCGCCGACCCGCCCGTCGATCGTCACGAGCAGCGGCTCGCCGCCGGCCTCGCGCTCGGCGGCCTCGGCCCAGGCGCGGTCGGCGGCCTTGACTAGCCGCGCGGCGCAGGCCGGGTCGTAGGAGACGTGCAGGGGCAGGTCGGCCGGGGCCGTGGGCGGGACGGGACGGGTGGATGCGACGGCGCCCGCGTCGTCGACGTCGATCCGCAGGACGAACGGCTGGTCGGTCAGGAGCACGGCCTCGTCGAGGATCGCGGCGGCGTCGGCGACGCGCTCCGGCGGGGCGCCGGCGCGGGCGAGGCGCTCGAGGTGGCGCTCGCGCAGGCGCACGCGGCCGTCCTCGACCCGCACCGTCTCGAAGACGGGGATCACTCCCAGCCCTCCAGGGTCGCGCCGGTGGCGCGCAGGAAGGGCCGCGCCTTGACCAGCGTCTCCTCGGCCTCCTCGGCCGGGTCGGAGAGCAGGGTGACCGCGCCCCCCGCGCCGTAGCGGGCCTCGCCGTCCGCGACGACGGCGGTGCGGATCGCGATCGACGCGGCGAGGGACTGGCGGGCCGGCTCGAACGCGAACACGCTGCCGCAGTAGACGCCGCGCGCGTCCGCCTCGAGCCGGTCGATCAGCTCCATGGCGCGCCGCTTCGGGGCGCCCGTGATCGAGCCGCCGGGGAAGCAGGAGATGAGGACGTCGGGGAGGCGCACGCCCGCGCGCAGCCGCGCCTCGACCGCGCTGACCAGGTGCATGACGCTGTCGGTGCGCTCCAGCGCGCAGAGCCCCGTGACGCGCACGGACCCCGGCTCGGCGGTCTGCGTGAGGTCGTTGCGCAGGAGGTCGACGATCATCACGTTCTCGGCGCGGTCCTTGGCCGACCCGATGAGCTCGGCGGCGAGCGCCGCGTCCTCGGCGGCGTCCGCGCCGCGCCGGCGCGTGCCCTTGATCGGGCGCGTCTCCACCCGCCCGTCCGCGATCCGCAGGAAGACCTCGGGCGAGACGGAGGCGACCTCGATCCCGCCGCCGGCGAGGTAGGCCGCGTGGTCGGCCGGGGCCGCCGCGACGAGCCGCTCGAAGAGCTCCCAGCCCGTCGCCGCCCAGGGCGCGCGGATCAGGTGCGCGAGGTTGACCTCGAAGGCCTCGCCCTCGCCGATCAGCCGCTGCGCCTCGCGCGCGGCCGCGGCGTAGCCGGCCCGGTCGAGGCCGCTGGTGGCCCGGGCCGGGGCCGGGGGCGGCAGGGCGGGGGCGGGCGCGTCGGCGGCGATCGCCCGCTCGAGCAGCGCGCGCGCCGGCCCGTCGGGTCCGGCCAGCTCCCAGGCCCCGGCCGCGTGGTCGTAGGCGGCGTAGGCGCGGTGCAGGTGCGCGACGAGGGCCGGGTCGCGGCGCGGGTGGCGCGAGGCGATGCCGAGCAGGTCGAGGCCCGCGTCGTAGGCGATCGCCCCGGCCCACAGGCCCTGGCCGTGCGCGGCGTGGACGAGGCGCGGCCCGATCGCGGGCAGCCCGGCGCCGCGGTCGAGGGCGATCGTCTCGTCGGGCAGGACGCCGAGCAGCGAGCGCGCGCCGTGCGGCGTGCGCGCCCCGCTCAGGAGCAGGGTCGGCGCGTGGCCCGAGGCCTCGAGCCAGCGGGCGGCGGCGAGCGGGGCGGACATGGGGCGGAGGGTATCCGACTCCGCCGTCCGGGCCCGCGCGGCGAAGAGGAGCGCATGAGCGGCCTCCTCGTGGTCACGGGCGCCTCGCGCGGCATCGGCCGCGCGATCTGCGCGCGCGGGCTCGACCGCGGCATGGCGGTCTGCGCCGTGGCGCGCTCCGCCGACGAGCTCGCGGCG
>CAIQOY010000194.1 GCA_903873565.1 uncultured Actinomycetes bacterium | reverse complement strand
GCCCGCACGGCCGCGGCGGCCTCCTCGGCGGCGGGGCCATCGCCCCGCACGCCGGCCGGCAGGGCCAGCGCGCGCCGGATCGGCTCGCCGGCCTCCGCGAGGGCGGCCGTCAGGGTCGCGGTCGAGCGGCGCAGCTGGCGCTCGCAGCGCTCCACCAGGTTGGCGGGGGCGCCGCTCCACGGGGAGCGCAGCCAGACCAGCCGCGCGTCGTCCGACGGCTGCCGGTCCCAGGCGAGCGCCAAGAGCGCGAGGAGCGCGCGCCCGAACGGCGTGCGCTGCAGCGGCAGGCGCCGCGGGGCGTCCACGGCGATCCCGGCGTCCCGCAGCTCGCGCACGCGCCGCTCGCGGCCGTCCGCTCCGCGCGGAGCGACGACGGCGATGCGGTCGCCCGGCGTGCCGGCGCGCAGGGCCGCCGCCACCTCCAGCAGCACCGCCTCGGCCTCACCGCGCTCGCCCTCGACCTCCCAGGCCGCGATCGCCTCGCCCGTGGGCGCCGGGCCGCGCGCGTCGGGGTCGGGCTCGCCGAGGCGCCGCTCGAGCCGCTCGAGCGCCTCCGCGCGTCCGAAGTCGCCGGGCCCGAGCTCCGTGATGCCCGCCGTGCCCGCGCGCTCGGCGAGCCGCTCGACGGCCGGCTGCAGCACGGAGAAGGCCGGGCGGCCGGCCTCGTAGGGCAGGCTGGCGACGGCGCCCGCGCGCTGCGCCACCACATCGAGCAGGGCCTCCTGGGCCGGGCTGAGGTCCTCGAAGCCCTCGGCGAACAGGCGCAGGCCCGCGGGCCACGCGGCCACGTCCGCGCGCAGGGCCCGCACGGCCTCGAGCCGCATCCGCCCGCGGTCGAGTGCGGGCTGCGCGTCGAGCGCGGCCCACCACGCCGCGTACGCGTCGGCCAGGCGGTCGTCGCCGAGCGCCCGCACCTCGTCGGGCCCGATCAGCGCTGACCCGAGCCGCCCGAGGCGCGTGGCGAGGGCCTCCGAGGCCGTCGGCAGCGCGCGGCGCAGGAGCAGCCGGCGGGCCGTGCCGCGCAGGACCGGCCGGAGGTCGCCGAGGTCGCGGAGGATCCGCTCGAAGAGGTCGTCGAAGGTGGCGACGTCGGCGCCGACGAGCGCCGGGGCGTGCGCGAGGAGGTCCGCCTGCGTCCGCGCCTTCGCCGCCTGGTCGGGCACGACCAGGACCGCCGGCCGCCCCGCGCGCAGGTCGGCGAGGTAGCGGGCGTGCAGCTCTGCGACCTTGCCCGCGTGCGCGGGTCCGATGATCAGCTCGAGGGCCACGGCGTTCCGTCGCGCCCCGCGGGCCGCCCCTTACGAGAGGTGCTCGGGCGGCGAGGCCTCGACGCGATCGGCCACGAGCTTGTTGACCGCGTCGATCCCCTCGCCGTAGGCGTAGTTGATCTTCGTGAACGACTCCCACTTCACCGGGACGGCGTCCTCGGGGAAGATGGCCTCGACGGGGCACTCCGGCTCGCAGGCGCCGCAGTCGATGCACTCCTCGGGATCGATCACGAGCATGCGGTCCGTCTCGTGGATGCAGTCGACCGGGCAGACGTCGACACAGGAGCGGTCCTTCGTGTCGATGCAGGGCTCGGAGATGATGTACGTCAAGGCAGGATCCTCCGGGAGATCAAACGTCCCGCAGCATACCGGGCCGATCAGCGCTCCGCGTCGTCGAGGTCGGCCAGCGCGGCGTCGATGCGCGCCTCGATCGACGGGTCGGCCACGGCCCCCGACGGCGCGGCGGCCGCGACGGTCGGCGAGCGGCGGCGCCACAGCGCCACGGCGCCCACCACCACCGCGAGCCCGCCGACCACGGCCAGAAGCGGCACCAGCCACGCGACGAGGCCGAGGCCCTCCGCCGGCGGCGCGGCGAGGACGGCCGGCCCGAAGTCCGCCACCAGGGCGTCCTTGACCTCCTGCTCGGTCCAGCCGAGCTGGCGCTTCTCCTCGATGAAGGCGCGGATCCGGTCGGCCGCCGGGCTGTGGGACATGTCGAGGCGGCTCTGGCAGGTCGGGCACATCAGCTCCGACTCGATGTCCGACATCCGGAACTGCGGCTCGGCGGCCGCGGCCCCGGCGGGCGCCATGAGGGCGACCACCAGCGCGAGCAGGGCGAGGCGCCGGATCATCCCGACGCCTCCGCCTTCGCGATCGCCTCGCGCAGCCCCTCCGCGGTGACCACGCCCGGGAACCACGCGACCGCACGGCCCTCGCGGTCGAGCACGAACGTCTCGGGGAACGCCCCCACCCCCCACGCGCGCCCGACGGCGCCGCCCTCGTCGTACACGAGCGGGTAGGTCAGCCCGTAGGTCTGCGCGAACTCCCGCGCGTCCTCGCGCAGGTCCTGCGTGTCGATGCCGAGGAAGACCACGCCGTTCGGCTCGCCCTCCGTCCGCCAGAGGTCCTCGATCAGCGGCGCCTCGTCCTTGCACGGATCGCACCACGAGGCCCAGAAGTTGACCACCGCGACCGAGCCGCGCAGGTCGGCGCTGGAGACGGAGCCCGTGCCATCGAGCGTCTCGAGGTCGAACGCGGGCGCCGCCGGCAGCTCCCCGGCCGCCGCCTGCGCCGGGAACCCGCGCGCGTCCGACGAGCTGACCACGGCCCGCACGAGGACCGCGCCGAGGGCGAGGATGGCGACCGCCACGCCGATGACGATGACGCGCTTCACCGCCCCGCAGTCTACGCGGGGCTAGTAGATCCGGACCGGCGTGCCGACG
>CAIQOY010000193.1 GCA_903873565.1 uncultured Actinomycetes bacterium | reverse complement strand
CGTCTTTCGCCGTGGCAACACGTTGTACATCTACTCCACGAGTGGGCTGATGCGTATCGACATGACGACGGGTGCGACGACCACCGCCTCCGTTACGCTCAGCGAGGGCTCGTATGTGGACCCCTCCATCGCGCAACTGTCCGATGGCCGGTTGATCCTGTTCTATCTGCCGGGTATTCCGGGTCAGGACCCGGCACAGTGTGCCAGCGGGGCGTCCTCGTGTGTGCGCCAGATCAAGTCTGCCGTCGAAGTCGCCGGCAGTGATGGCACGCAGTTCACCGTTGATTCGGGGGCCCGCATTTCGGAGACCATTACCTCGGGCACGTTCAGTGATCCCGACATCTTCTACAACGGGTCAGAGTGGGTGGTCTACGTCTCGCGCGGGTCTTCCGTGCATGCGTACTCGTCATCGTCGATTCAGGGTTCCTACGTGTTTCGTGGCATCGTGTCGAACAATCTCGGCGGCGTGCCGTCAGCGATGCCGCTTTCTGATGGGTCGATCGCGACGTATGTGCACAGCTCGTCTGGTTCGTCGACTGAGATTCGCATGGGCACGAGTACGTCAGGTGTGACCTCGATCGCGTCATTTCAGACGGTGCTGACTGCGCCAGCCCTCGGGCTCGGAACGCGTGCGGAAAGCCCTGGGGTCGCGCTCAACGTGGCCGGCACCTCGTGCCCGACGTGTTCCTCGTCGACCACGACGGGGGCCCCGGGAGCGCCGACGAGCCTGCAGGCCTCGGTCAGCGGAACGACCGTTTCGCTGCAGTGAGACCCAGGCCGGCCTCGAGGCCGCGGCCGACCTCCCGCCGCTCGCCGACCACGGCGGCCCCGACGTCGACCTCGGCCTGCTCGCCGACGACCTCGAGGGCACGGTCCAGATGATCCGCGACGCGGGGCTCGTGAGCTGACCGGGGCGGCCGCACCGCGCGGCCGCCGGGCGCTCCTCGTCCTGGCCGCCCTGCCGGCGGTCCTGATCGCCGTCGCCCCGATCGCCTACCTCGCCCTGCGCGCGCTCGCGGGCGACGGCGCTCCCGACCTGACGGGCCTCGGGCCGGCGCTCCTGCGCACCGCCGCCCTGTCCGTCCTCGTCGCCGCGGGCTCCGTCCTGATCGGCGTGCCGTTCGCGATCCTGGCCGTGCGCAGCGCCCTGCCCCTGCGGCGCCTCGCCCTCGTCCTCGGCGCGCTGCCGCTCGTGGTGCCGAGCTACGTCGGGGCGCTGGCCCTGCTCGGCGCGCTCGGCCCGCGCGGCCTGCTCGCCCAGGCGCTCGAGCCGCTCGGCGTCTTCCGGCTGCCCGTGGTCGACGGCCTGCTCGGCTCGACCATCGTGCTCGTCCTCTTCACCTACCCGTACGTGCTGCTCCTGACCGCGTCGGCCCTGCGCCGCGTCGACCCCACCCTCGAGCGGGCGGCGCGCGGTATGGGCCGGGGGCCGGTCGACACCTTCCGGCGCGTGACCCTGCCGCAGATCCGCTCGGCCGTGGTGGCCGGGGCCCTGCTCGCCGGCCTCTACGCGATGAGCGACTTCGGCGTCGTCAGCCTGATGCGCTGCACCACCCTGACCCGCGAGGCGTACCTGCGCTACGACAGCCTCTACGACCCGGCCGGCGCCGCCGCCGTCGGCCTCGTCCTGGCCCTGCTGGCCCTGCTCGTGGTCGGCGCCGAGCAGTGGTCCCTGCGCGGCGACACCGGCGCCGCCCGCCGGCGCGTGCGCGCGGGCGAGGACGTCGCCCCGCTGCCGCTCGGCCGGGCCCGCATCCCGGCGGTCGCCTTCGTGGCCGTCGTCGTCCTGCTCGCGCTGGTCCTGCCGCTGGCCATCCTCGGCTGGTGGGCGGTCACGCTCGTGGCCGACGCGTCGCTGGCCGAGCAGCTGCGCGACGCCCTGCCCGCCGCCCTCAACGCGATCGGGGTGTCGGCCGCCGCGGCGATGGTCTGCGTCGGGCTCGCGCTGCCCGTCGCCGCGCTCGTCGCGCGCGTGCCCGGGCGCCTGCCGCGGCTCGTGGAGGGCGTCTCCTACGTGGGCTACGCCCTGCCCGGGATCGTCGTCGGCCTCGGCCTCGTGTTCCTGGCCATCCGCAGCGCCCCGTTCCTGTACCAGACGGCCGCGATCATCGTGATCGCCTACGCGGTGCGGATGCTGCCGCAGGCGATCAGCGGCGCGCGCTCGGGCTGGGAGCGCGTCGACCCGCGCTTCGAGCAGGCGGCGCGCGGCATGGGCCGGGGGCCGGTCGACGTCCTCGCCCGCGTCACCCTGCCCCTCGCCGCACCCGGCATCCTGACCGGCGCCGCCCTGGTCTTCCTGACCGCGATCAAGGAGCTGCCCGCGACGCTGCTCCTGCGCCCCAACGGCTTCGAGACGCCGGCCACCCTGATCTGGCAGAACACGGCGGTGGCCCAGTACGCCTCCGCGGCCGTGCCGGCGCTGCTCCTGATCGCGGTCTCCGCCCTGCCGGTCTACGCGCTGCTGGTCCGGCCCGAGTCGCGCTCGCGGCGCGCGCTGGGCTAGACGGCGGACCAGGCGACGGGCACGAGCGCGGCGTGGCCCGGCTGGGGCTCGATCGCGACGCGATCGCCGACCTCGGCCATGTCCACGCTCGGGCGGTGCGCCCAGGCCACGGAGCCGTCGGCCAGCCGCAGCGTGTACATCACGTCGTGCCCGCGGAAGGCCTTGGCCTCCACCACCGCCTCACCGGCCGGGTCGGGGCGCACCCCGACGAGCTCCGGGCGCACGAACACCCGCACCGGGCCGTGCGCCGCGCCGAGCAGGGCGTAGCGGCCGAGCGGCGTGTCGACGACCTCGCCGAGGCCCTCGCCGTCGAGCACGTTGGCGCGGCCGAGGAAGTCCGCGACCTCGCTGCAGAACGGCTTGCGGTAGAGCACCTCGGGCTGGTCGATCTGGAGGATGCGCCCGCCGTGCATGACGGCGACGCGGTCGGAGATCGAGAGCGCCTCCTCCTGGTCGTGCGTCACGACGACGCAGGCCAGGCCGGTCTCCCGCAGCCGCCCGATCATCTCGCCGCGCACGTCGTCGCGGGTCGCCTGGTCGAGGCTCGAGAACGGCTCGTCGAGCAGCACCAGCTCGGGCTCCTGCGCGAGCGCGCGGGCGAGCGCGACGCGCTGCTGCTGGCCGCCCGAGATCTCGGTCGGCCGGCGCTCCGCCAGCGCCCCGACGTCGAGCAGGTCGAGCAGCGCGCGGGCGCGGGCCGCGCCCTCCCGGCGCTGCTCTCTGGGCAGCGCGAAGGCGACGTTCTCGGCCACCGTCAGGTGCGGGAACAGCGCGAAGTCCTGGAACACCATCGCCACGCGGCGGTCCTGCGGCGCGACCCACGCGCCGTCGCCCGCCACCGTGCGGCCGCCGACCTCGACCGTGCCGCCGTCGGGGCGCAGGTGCCCGGCGACGACGTTGAGCAGCGTGGTCTTGCCGCAGCCCGACGGGCCGAGGATCGCGACCACCTCGCCGGGGGCCACGTCGAGGTCGACGTGGTCGAGCGCGGCCACGTCGCCGAAGCGGCGCGTGACGCCCGAGAGGCGGAGGCTGGTCGCCGAGGTCACGGGTGGAAGGGTACCCTAACTTCCCCGCGGGCGCGGCCCTGCGCCATGCTTCGGGGGTGAGCGCCTGGGACAACGACGGGGACGGCGTCTCCGCGCGGGTCGTCCTGGTGGTCGCGCTGGTCGCCCTGCTGGCCCTCGTGGTCGGGCTCGCGGCCGGCACCTTCGTCGGCCGCTCCTCGCAGCCGAGCCTGGCCACGCTGGCCGGGCAGTCGCGCGATCTGGCGACCGGCCTCGCCCGGCAGCTCGAGCCCGTCGGGCCGAGCTACGCCGCGGGCGTCGTCGACGGCGCGGTGGCCGACCCCGCCGCCTACGCGGAGGCGCAGGAGCGGATCGCCGACGTCACCCGCGGCGTCGAGCAGGACCGCACGGCGCTCGAGCCGCTCGACCCCGCCGCCTACGCCCGCGTCCTCGAGGCCCTCGCCGCCCTCGCCGCGGCCGCCGCGGAGCCCGTCGACGCCGCCGCCTTCGACGCGCTCCTCGCCGCGGCGCTGGCCGAGCTCGCCGCGCTCGCCGGCACCTAGAAGAGCCGCTCCTGCGGGTCCGCGCCGGCGGCCTGGCCGTGGCGCTCGACCCACAGCCGGCCGGCCAGCGCGCGCAGCCGCGCCCCGTCCTCCCCGG
>CAIQOY010000192.1 GCA_903873565.1 uncultured Actinomycetes bacterium | reverse complement strand
GACAGGTAGGCGATGATCAGCAGGCTGTCCATCTCGGGGCAGGGCGTGCCCGAGGAGGCGCCGAGCACCAGCAGCCCGTGCGCGATCCGCTCCCGGAAGGGCGTGTTGGCGCGCACCCACTCGTCGTCGGTGTGCAGCGGGTTGTGGTCGCCCGACAGCACGCAGTAGTCGGCGATGTCCTGCGCCGAGATCGTGCGGGCGGCGGACGTGAGGACGGTGCCGACCGGCAGGTCCTCGAGGAAGAGGGTCTTCTCGTGGCTCATGCGGGGGAGCCTAGTCCCATAGGCACATACGGCCGCCGGCGCGGTACCGTGGCGGCGATGGCCGTCGCTGCGACCGACCGCGCCCCCCGCGCCTGGCTCGGGTACGCACTGGTGGGGGCTTCGGCGGGCTTCGCGGCGTTCAACGTGATCTTCGGACGGCTGATGATCGACACGGGCGTGCGCCCGCTGGAGGTGTCGGCGACCCGGATCTACGGCGCCGGGCTGATCCTGCTGGTCTTCCTCGTCCCCGTCCTCGGGCGCCTGCGCCGCGGACACATCGCCCCGATCGTGGCGTTCGGTCTGGTCGGCCTCGTCGTCGGCCAGGGTGCCGCGTTCCTCGCCTTCTCCGACTCCGACGTCGCGATCGTCCTCGTGATCATCTTCACCGCGCCGCTGTTCGTGACCCTGTACGAGCGGATCCGCCTCGGTGCGGTCCTGCCCCGCCACGCCTACATCGCCATCGTGGTCGCGGTAGCCGGCGTCGGCCTCGCGGTGGCCGGGGGCGGGGTCGGCGGCATCACGCCGCGCGGGTTCGCGTTCGCGGTCGCGTCGATGATCGCCTACGCCGTCTCGGTCGTCCTGGCCTCCCGGCTGCCCGGTGATCTGCCGCCGCTCGCCCGCACTGCGGCGAGCATGGTCGTGGCCGGCATCGCCTTCTGCGTGATCGTCCCTCCCTGGACCCTGCCCATCGACCTGCTCGGAGCGACGGCGACCTTTCCGGGGCGGCTCGGCTTCGCGCTGCCCCTGTGGGTCGCCGTCGCCTTCTCGGTGCTCGTGGGGTCCGTCGGGGTGTTCGTGACGTGGATCGCCGGCACCCGGATCGTCGGCGCCGGCGCCTCGAGCGTCGTCGGGATGGCGGAACCCGTCCTGGCCGCGGCGGTTGCGTGGGCCCTGCTGGCCCAGGATCTCGCCGTCCTGCAGGTGATCGGCGTCCTCGTCACGGTGGGGGCGATCACGATCGTCGAGCTCGCCCGGATCCGCACGCGTCGGCTCGACGCGCCTGACGCACCCGTCGAGCTGTGAGGGGCCTCATCGATGAACCGCGACGCGGCACGGCCTGCGTCAAGATGCCGACGTGAGCCCCCGCGTGTCCGGCTACCTGCTCGTCGGCGGCGGGTCCGCCCTGTTCGCGAGCACGGGCGTGGTCAGCGCGGTCGCGTTCGCGGGCGGTGTGGCGCCGATGGAGCTCGCGGCGCTGCGCTCCTACATCGCAGGGCTGATCCTGCTGCCGTTTCTCCTCGTCGCCGCGCGCCGTCTGCGCCGCGCGGACGTGCTCCCGATCGTGCTCTTCGCGCTGGTCGGGATCGTGCTGGCCCAGGGCTTCTACTACGGCGCGATCTCCCGCATGGACATCGCGGTCGCGCTGGTCATCGTCTACACGGGCCCGCTGCTGGTGGCCGCGTACCAGCGGGTCTTCCACGCCGAGCGCCTGCCGCTCGTCGGCTACCTGGCGATGGCGCTCGCCGTGGCGGGCGTCGCCATCGCCGTCCTCGCCGGCGCCGGTGGGGTCGGCGCGATCTCCCTGCTCGGGGTGGGCTTCGCGCTCCTGACCGCGGTCTGCTTCGCCGGGCAGGCGATCCTCGGGGCGCGCCAGCCGACGACGCTGCCGCCCATGGCCCGCACGGGCGCCGGGATGCTCGCCGCCGGCCTCGTCTGGCTGCCTCTGGTGCCCGTCTGGACGCTGCCCTTCGACGCCGTCGGCGACGCCGCCGTCTTCACCGGGCGCTTCGCGCTGGAGATCCCGGTCGGCGCGGCCGTGCTCTACGCCGCGGTGTTCGGGAGCGTCGTGCCGTACGCGCTCCTGATCGCGGGCCTCGGGCGGATCGGACCCGGGGCGGGCAGCATGGCGGGCATGGCCGAGCCGATCGTCGCCCCCCTGCTCGCCTGGCTCGCCCTCGGCCAGCTCCTGACCCCGCTGCAGGTGGTCGGGGTCGCCCTGACGATCGCCTGCGTCGCGATCGTCGAGCGGCAGCGCTACCGGATCCGCCGGCCCCCCGAGACCTACGTCGCCGAGCTCTGACCGTGTCGCACCGCACCGCCGGCATCGTGATCGTCGTGTTCGCGTGCACGCTGTTCGCGTCCACGGGCGTCGTCGCGCGGATCGCGATCGACGGCGGCCTCGACCCGACGCAGGTGGCCGCCGTGCGCACCTACGGCGGGGCGCTGCTGCTCCTGCCGTTCGTGCTGCGGGCGTGGCGCGGGTTCAGCCGCACGATGATCGTCCCGATCACCGCCTACGCCCTGATCGGGGTGTTCGCCTCGCAGGGCCTCTACTTCGAGGCGATCAGCCGCATGGACATCGCGCTGGCGCTCGTGATCTCGTACATCGCCCCGCTCCCGGTCGCGCTCTACCAGCGGTTGCGCCTCGGCGAACGCCTGCCGCCGTGGGCGTACGCGGCGATGGTCGTCGCGATCGGCGGGCTCGCGCTATCGGTGCTCGGCGGCAGCGGCGTCGGCGAGCTGACCGCGCTCGGGCTCGTCCTCGCCTTCCTCTGCATGGCGACATTCGCGGTGATGCTGATCCTCGGGCCTCGGCAGCCGACGACGATGGGCCCGTTCGCGCGCGCGGGCGCGCCGTTGCTGCTGGCCGGCGTCGCCTGGTTCGTCGTCTGTCCGGTCTGGACGGTGCCGTGGGGCGAGATGGGGACCACGGTGCCGCTCTCGGGCGCCTTCGACCTCGCCGTCCCCCTGTGGGCGACGATCGCGTGGGTCGTGGTCGTGGGGTCCGCGATCGCCTTCGCGATCATCCTCGCCGGTGCGGTGCGCGTCGGTGCGGGCACGGCCAGCATGCTGGGCATGACGGAGCCGATCGTCGGCGCACTGCTTGCCTGGGTCATCCTCGGGCAGGCGCTGACCGCGATCCAGGCCGCGGGCATCGTGATCACGGTCGTGGCCGTCGGCGTCGTGGAGCAGGCGCGGTCGCGACGGATCCGCCGCCCGGAGATCCCCGATCCCCTGGCGCCGCTCGCCGACCCCGAACCCCGGTAGCGTTCCGCCCATGGGCCACGTCCTCACCAGCCTCCCCGTCGGCGAGAAGATCGGCATCGCCTTCTCCGGCGGCCTCGACACCTCCGCCGCCGTCGCATGGATGCGCGCCAAGGGCGGCGTGCCGTACGCCTACACCGCCGACCTCGGCCAGTACGACGAGCCCGACCTCGGCGACGTCCCGAGCCGGGCGCTCCAGTACGGCGCGGAGTCCGCGCGGCTGGTCGACTGCCGCGCCGAGCTCGTGCGCGAGGGGCTGGTGGCGCTGCAGTGCGGCGCCTTCCACATCGCCTCGGGCGGGCGCGCCTACTTCAACACGACGCCGCTCGGCCGCGCCGTCACCGGCACCATGCTCGTCGCCGCGATGCGCGAGGAGGGCGTCTCGATCTGGGGCGACGGCTCGACGTACAAGGGCAACGACATCGAGCGCTTCTACCGCTACGGGCTGCTGGTCAACCCGGCGCTGCGCATCTACAAGCCGTGGCTCGACCAGACCTTCGTCGACGAGCTCGGCGGGCGCAGGGAGATGAGCGAGTGGCTGCAGGCCCATGACCTGCCGTACCGCGACCCGACGGAGAAGGCGTACTCGACCGACGCCAACATCTGGGGCGCGACGCACGAGGCCAAGCGGCTCGAGTTCCTCGACACCTCGATGGACATCGTCTCGCCGATCATGGGCGTCGCCCACTGGGACGAGGCGGTGGCGATCGCGCCCGAGCAGGTGACGGTCCGCTTCCACGAGGGCTGGCCCGTCGCCATCAACGGCGTCGAGTTCGCCGACCAGGTCGCCCTGGTGATGGAGGCCAACGCGATCGGCGGCCGCCACGGGCTCGGCATGTCGGACCAGATCGAGAACCGCATCATCGAGGCCAAGAGCCGCGGCATCTACGAGGCGCCGGGCATGGCGCTCCTGCACATCGCCTACGAGCGCCTCGTCAACGGCATCCACAACGAGGGCACGATCGACCAGTACCGCGACCACGGCCGCCGGCTCGGGCGCCTGCTCTACGAGGGCCGCTGGTTCGACCCGCAGGCCCTGATGCTGCGCGAGGGCCTGCAGCGCTGGGTCGGGCGCGCGATCACGGGCGAGGTGACGCTGCGGCTGCGCCGCGGCGAGGACTACACCGTCCTCGACACCGTCTCCCCGAACCTCACCTACCACCCCGAGCGGCTCAGCATGGAGAAGTCGGAGAGCGCCTTCGGGCCGCTCGACCGGATCGGCCAGCTGACGATGCGCAACCTCGACATCCAGGACTCGCGCGAGAAGCTCGACATCTACGCGCAGGCGGGCCTCCTCGACGTCGCCCAGCCGTCGATCTCGGGCCACCTCGGCCCGGGCGCCGAGCCGCCCGCCGGCCCCGCGGGCGACGAGCCCGAGGCCGGCACCGGGGCGGCGATGGAGCAGGGCGTCGACTGAGGCCCCGCGCCCGCGCGCGCTCCTGACCGCGGCCGCGATCCTGACCGGCCTGGTCGTCCTGCTCGGGATCGGGCAGGCCGGGTGGGGAGTGCAGCTGCGGTTCGACCGCTGGATCGGCGGCGCGGTCGTCGGCCGCCCGGACTGGCTCGTCCACGTGTCCGACGTCGTCGGCCTCGCCACCCGCGACGTCTCGACGGGCGCGGTCGTCCTGGTGGCCGCGGCGATCCTCTGGCGGGCGCACCGGCGCTGGGCCGAGTGGCTGCTCCTCAGCGCGTTCGGCGGCTGGGTGCTGCAGACGCTGCTGAAGGGCGTCGTCGGCCGCGACCGGCCCGACTGGGCGGAGTCGGCCTACCACCCGACCACGGCGTCGTTCCCCTCGGGGCACGCGATGACGGGCATCGACTCCTGGGTCGTGCTCGGCATCATCCTGCTCTGCGCCGGCCTCGGGCGCTTCGCCCAGGCGGTCGGCGTCGCGGCGATCGCGATCGGCGTCCTGCTCGGGCCGAGCCGGCTCGTGATCGGGGTCCACTGGCCGACCGACGTCCTCGCCGGCTGGCTCTTCGGGGCTGCCGTGGCGTGCGCCGCCGCGGCCGTCGTGCTCTGGCGCGCGCGCCGCGTCAGCTGACGCGGGCGAGGCCCGGGCGGATCAGCGTCTCGGGCCGCTCGAGGCCGAGGTCGTCGTACGGCGGCGGCGTCGTGTCGGCGAGCGGCGGCGCGCCGTAGGAGCGCGCCACCTGCGTCGCCGGCGGGCGGCCGTAGAGCGTCGTGCGCTGGACCGGCTCGCGGCCCGCGGCGCGGATCACGGCGTCCATCCGCTCGGGCGGGCACTCCTGGCCGTGGCTGGCCCCGGCGGCCCGCGAGATCGACTCGTCCATCAGCGTGCCGCCGAGGTCGTTGACGCCCGCGCCGAGCATCACGCGCGCGCCGGCGGGGCCGAGCTTCACCCACGAGGTCTGGATGCTCGGGATCCACGGGTCGAGCGTCAGGCGCGCCGTCGCGTGCAGGGCGACCGTCTCGTCGAACGTGGGGCCGTAGCGCG
>CAIQOY010000191.1 GCA_903873565.1 uncultured Actinomycetes bacterium | reverse complement strand
CCCGCGCCACGCGCCGCAGCCCGCGGCGGTCCTCGCGGTCGCCGAGCGGGAGCCCGCGACGGCCGCGCCCCGCTACCTGCGGGCGCCCGACGCCATCCCCACGGAGGCGCGATGAGCGCGGAGCCCGTCAACGAGACGGAGATCGGGCTGCGCCGCCTCGGCCTCGGCGACCTGCCCGCCGTCGAGGCGGTCGAGCGGCGCTCGTACCGGACGCCCTGGTCGCGCACGATGTTCCAGGGCGAGATCACGCGGCCGGGCAGCCGCTGCTACGGCGCCTTCGACGGCAAGACGCTGGTCGGCTACCTGATCGTCTCGAAGTACACGGACGCGTGGCACATCATGAACGTCGCCGTCGACGAGCCGTACCGCAGGCGCGGGGTCGCGCGGCTGATGCTCGAGACGCTCCTGCGCGAGACCAGCGAGGACGGAACGCGCGGGCACACGCTCGAGGTGCGCGTCTCCAACCACGGCGCCATCCGGCTCTACGAGGAGCTCGGGTTCCGGCCGTCGGGGATGCGCCGCGGCTACTACACGGACGACCGCGAGGACGCGCTCGTGATGTGGCGGGGCGAGGGGCCGGGCGACGAGCCGCTGGTCCGATGATCCTGGCCCTCGAGACCTCCTGCGACGAGACCTGCGCCGCCGTGATGGCGCCCGACGGCACCCTCCGCGCCTCGGTCGTCGCCTCGCAGTCCGCCGAGCACGTGGCCTTCGGGGGCGTCGTGCCGGAGATCGCCGCCCGGCGCCACCTCGAGCTCCTGGACCCCACGGTCCGCGCCGCCCTGCGGGACGCCGGGCTGTCCCTCGACGACGTCACCCGGGTGGCCGTGACGGCCGGCCCCGGGCTGATCGGGGCCCTCCTCGTGGGCGTCGGGTACGCCAAGGGCCTGGCCTGGGGCCGCGGGCTGCCGCTCGTGGCGGTCGACCACCTGCACGGCCACGTGGCCTCGCTGCAGCTCGCCCCCGAGCCGCCCGTGGGCCCGCACCTCGTGCTGCTCGCGTCCGGCGGGCACACGCTGCTCCTCGACGTCGACGGGCCGCGCATCCGCACCCTCGCGCGCAGCATGGACGACGCGGCCGGCGAGGCCTTCGACAAGGGCGCGCGTCTGCTCGGCCTCGGCTACCCCGGCGGGCCGGCGCTGGCGGCGCTGGCGGCGCAGGGCGATCCCGAGGCGCACCCGTTGACGACGCCGCTCGCGGGTCGCGACGACCTCGCCTTCTCGTTCTCGGGCCTGAAGACCGCGCTGGCGATGGCCGTCGCCGCGGAGGCGGCGAGCCCGTCGGACCTGGCCGCCGCCTACCAGGAGGCGATCGTGCGCCACCTCGTGGAGCGGGCGGCGCTCGGCCTCGCCGCGACCGGGCGCGACACGCTCGGCCTGGTCGGCGGCGTGGCTGCCAACGAGCGGCTGCGGGCCGCCCTGCCCGGGCTGCCCGCGCGGGTCGTCGCGGCGCCGCTGGCCCTCTGCGGCGACAACGCCGCAATGATCGCCCGCGCCGCCCTCGACCTCGAGCCGCTCGCGCCGGCGGCGCTCCTGGCCCTCGACGCCCACGCCCGGAGCCCGCTCGGATGAGGCGCGTCGAGGTCCTGGTCGCCGCGGGCTGCACGCTCTGCCCGCCGGCCGTGGAGGCCGTCCGCGCGGCGGTGCGCGGGCGCCCCGATGTGGACCTGCAGGTGATCGACATCGACGGCGACCTCGACCTCGAGCGCCGCCACCGGGCCTCGATCCCCGTCGTGCTCATCGACGGGGAGGAGGTCGCCCGCTACGCCGTCAGCGTCGGCGAGCTGGTGGCCCGGCTCGACCGCTAGGCCGCCCGCCTCCGCGCCGACGAAGAGTTTGTACGATGCTTGTGACAGTGGATGCCTTGGTCACGACCCCGGTCACGGAGCGCCTCGGCGGCGGAGTCGCCGCGCGCCTCGCCCACTACCTGCAGGTGCTGACGCAGGCCAAGAAGGCCGGCCGCAGCCACATCACCTCGCACGAGATCAGCGAGTACACGCACGTCAACGCGACGCAGATCCGCCGCGACCTGTCCGGCTTCGGCACGTTCGGCAAGCGCGGCGTGGGCTACAGCGTCGACGCCCTGATCGGCGAGATCAGCCAGATCCTGCGCACCGCCGGGCAGCACAACATCGTGCTGGTCGGCGCCGGCCGGCTCGGCCAGGCGATCGCCGAGGCGGACGTCTTCGCCGACCACGGCTTCTCGATCGCCGCCATCGTCGACGCCGACCCGGCCAAGGTCGGCGCCCAGTGCGGCCCGCTCGTCGTGCGGGGCCCGGACGAGCTGCCGCGCATCGTCGAGGAGGAGCAGGTCATCGTCGGCGTCGTCGCCGTCCCCGCCGAGGCCGCGCAGGATGTCGCCGACGAGCTCGTGCGGGCGGGCGTCCGCATCGTCTTCAACTACTCGGGCGCCCTGATCGACGTGCCGGCGGACGTCACGGTGCACACGACCAGCCCCGCGGTCGAGCTCCTCTACGCGCTCTACTTCCACCTCGCCTGAGGCGGGGCGCTACGGCGCGGCGGGCGTCGCGGCGACGTCCACGACGTAGGTGCGGCCGTCCGGCGAGGACGTGCCGCTGAGGCGCTCGGCGGCCACGGCGACGTCGCCGGCCTGCACGAGCACGACGATGCGACGCTCGTCGTCGCGGTCGACGACGACGTCGTGGGGGAGGCCGCCGAGCAGCTCGGTCACGACCAGCTCGGGGCGGTCGCTGGCGGTCTCCAGCACGACCTGGCTGCCGGTCGCCTGCGGCTCGCCGCTCTGCAGGCCGCCGACCTGGAACAGGGCCACGACCCCGAGGCCCGCGGCGACGAGCAGGGCGATCGGGACGATCCGGCCGGCGCGTCGCACGGGCGGGCGTACGGCGTTGAGGACGTCGTGCGGGATGCCGGCGCTGGGCAGCCGATCGAGCTCGTCCATGGCCAGCGAGAGCTGCACGATCCGCTCGCGGCACTCCGAGCAGCCGGCGACGTGGCGGCGGATCTCGGCGGAGCGTTCGTGCTCGAGGTCGCCCACGACGTAGTCGAGCAGCGTGACCTCGGCGGGGTGGATCGCGGTCTCGTCCTGGTCCTCCACGCGCGGAAGGGTAGCGCCCATGCGGGGAAGGCGCCGCGCGGCCGCTGGTACCCTTGCGCGGCCATGGGCGCGTCGGTCGAGGACTCCTATGCGGCGCTCGACGCCGCCCGTTCGCACTTCGCCGACGCGACCGACTTCACGATCGGGATCGAGGAGGAGTTCCAGATCCTCGATCGCGACTCGCTGCGGATGTGCAACCGCTTCGAGGAGCTGCGCGACGCCTGCGAGGCCGGGCCGCTCCACGGCAACGTCGCCGGCGAGCTGATCGCCTCCGAGATCGAGGTCAAGACCGGCCGCGGGGCTACCTTCGACGAGGCGGCCCGGATGATCGTCGACCGGCGGATCGCGCTGATGGAGGAGGCCGAGCGGCTCGGCGTCGCGATCGGGGCCACCGGGACCCACCCGACGTCGCCGTGGACCGAGCAGCGCATCATCGACACGCCGCACTACCGGATCGTCGAGGGCACGCTGCGCTACATCGCGTGGCGCAACAACACCTTCGGGATGCACGTGCACGTCGGCATCCGCGGCGCGGACCGCGCGATGGCGGTGGCCAACCACATGCGCAGCCACGTCCCGATCCTGCTCGCGCTGTCGTGCTCGTCGCCGTGGCTCGAGGGGCGCATCACGCACCTGCGCTCGACGCGCACCCAGATCTTCACGCGCATGTTCCCGCGCTGCGGCGTCCCCGACGTCTTCGCCGACTGGGCTGACTACGACCGCTACGTCCGCTTCCTGCTCGAGACGGAGTCGATCCGCGAGCACACCGAGATCTGGTGGACCGTGCGCCCGCACCAGTCCTTCGGCACGGTCGAGGTGCGCGCCTGCGACGCGCTGCCCGACATCGCCGAGTCGATCGCCCTGGCGGCGCTCCAGACGGCACTGGCGGCGCGCGCGGCGCGCCTCTACGACGCCGGCGAGCTGCCGCCGCCCGACCGCCCGAGCGACATCGAGGAGAACCTCTGGCGGGCGCTGCGCTGGGGCACCGACCGCGGGCAGATCGACCTGGAGCGGCGGGCGGTGGTCGGCGCGGCGGACCACGCCCGCGCCCTGCTCGCGGCCTGCTCGCCGGAGGTCGAGGCCCTCGGCCTCGCGCCCTGGCTCGAGCCGCTGGAGGATCTGCTGCAGAATGGGGACCACGCCTCGCGCTGGAAGGCCCGCGTCGAGGCGGGAGAGGACATGTCGGCGATCCACGCCGAGCAGGTCGAGATCACGATGGCGTCCGCCCGGCGCCTGAAGGAGGTGCTCGATGGCCGATGAGCCCGAGAACGAGCCGGCCCCGGAGGCCGGAGCCGCGCCCGGCGGCGAGCCGCCGCAGGAGCTGGACCTGTCCCAGCTGCGCGTCGAGGGGCTGATCCTGCAGGTCGCCTCCGAGCTGATGTCGATCGGCGCGGGGCAGCTCGGGATGATCCCGGGGATGGTCAACGGCGGCGACGCCGTGCAGGCCAGCCTCGCGATCTCGTCCGCGGACGCCCTGATCGAGACGCTCGCGGCGGCCTTCCCCGAGGGGGCGCCGCTGCCCCCGCAGGTGGAGGAGCTGCGACGCGCCCTCGCCGACCTCAAGCTGGCCTTCGCCGAGGCCGTGCGCCTGTCGGACGAAGCGGCGGCGGCGGAGGGCGACCCGGCGAGCGCCGCACCCGCGGCCGCCGCACCGCCCGCCCCGGCGCCGCCCCGCACCGAGGTCCCGCGGCCCAAGATCTGGACGCCGGGCGGCGACGTGTGAGCGGACGCGCCGCGATCGGCGTGTTCGGCGGGTCGGGCTTCGGCCAGTACCTGGAGGGGGCCGAGGAGGTGCGGGTCGAGACGCCGTACGGCGACCCGTCCGACGCCGTCCGCATCGCCGAGGTCGGCGGGCAGCGGGTCGCCTTCCTGCCCCGGCACGGCCGCGGCCACGACCTGCCGCCGCACCGGATCCCGTACCGCGCCAACCTCTGGGCGATGCGCGAGCTCGGGGTCGAGCGCATCCTGGCCCCGTGCGCGGCCGGGTCCCTCGACCCCGCCCTGCCGCCGGGCGCGTTCTGCGTCGTCGACCAGTTCGTCGACCGCACCTCGGGCCGCAGCCACACCTTCTACGACGGCCCCGGCGCGACGCACGTGTCCACGGCCGACCCGTACTGCCCGCACCTGCGCGCCGCGCTGCTCGCGGCCGGCCGCGCGGTCGGGGCGGACGTGCGCGACGGCGGCACCATGGTCGTCGTCGAGGGTCCGCGCTTCTCGACGCGGGCCGAGTCGCGCTGGTACCGCCAGATGGGCTGGCAGGTCATCAACATGACCGGCTACCCGGAGGCCGCGCTCGCCCGGGAGCTCGAGCTCTGCTACGCGTCGATCGCGCTGATCACCGACTACGACACCGGCGTCGAGGCGGACGCGGGGGAGGCGGTGCAGGCGGACGACGTGCTCGCCGCGTTCGCGGCCAACCTCGACGTGCTGCGCGACCTGCTCGCCAGCGCGATCGCCGCCCTGCCGGAGCGCCCCGCCGACGATCCCTGCCGGCACGCGCTGGCAGGAGCGCGCCTCTAGGGGCGGAACACGGTCCCGTGCTCGCCGCCGTCGCCGTCGGACTGACCCTCTTCGCCGCCCCCGCGGCGCCGCTGCCGATCGCGCCCGTGACCAGCGCCGCGGTCTCCGCGCAGGTCGCGCCGGCCGCCTTCGACCCCGAGGCCACCCCGCAGGCCAACCGGGCGACCGTCACGGTGGTGGCGCAGAGCGCGGGGACGCTGCAGGTCGACGTGGTCACGGCGGGCGGGATCGCCGTCGCCTCCCTGCTCGCGCCGACGGCGGTCGTCGCGGGGCAGGAGCAGACCCTCACGTGGGACGGGGCCGGCGTCCCCGACGGGCACTACGCGGTGCGCGCCCGCCTGACGGACGCCGCCGGCGTCGCCCAGGACGCCCTCACGCCCGTGACCCGCGACGGCGCCGATCCCGTGGTGACGGCGCCGGCGGCGACGCCGGCGACCACGAGCCGGGGCCCGGTGCGCGTGCGGGCCAGCGCGGAGGACCTCTCGGGGGCCGTGGCCATGCGCCTCGTGGTCGAGAGCCAGCTCGGCGTCGAGATCGGGCGCGTGAGGATGCCGACGCCCGTCGACGGCGCCTCCGAGCTGGCCTGGAACCTGCGCGTCAAGGGGCGCCTGCTCCTGCCCGGGGTCTACCGGCTGCGCGTGGCCGCCGACGACGCGGTCGGGCGGCGCGGGACCGGCGACGCGCAGCTCCTGCGCGTCGCGCGGGCCGTGACCAGCACGCAGATCTACCGCCTGCCCGAGGCGGGCGACAAGGTCGCGCTGACCTTCGACGACTGCCTCGACTCGGGTCCGTGGCTGCAGCTCCTCGCCGCGCTGCGGCGCGCGCGCGTGAAGGGCACCTTCTTCTGCAACGGCGTCAACGTGCGGGCCAACCCCGACGCGGCGCGGCGCACCGTCGCGGAGGGCCACACGATCGGCTCGCACACCTGGGCCCACCCGTGGATGACCAAGGAGGCGGCGGGCGAGCAGCGCAGCCAGATCGCGGGCGACCGGGAGATCTGGTGGAGCGTCGCCAAGGCCTCGCCGGCGCCGTTCTTCCGGCCGCCCTACGGTGACGTCGATGCGGGCGTGCGCGCGTCCGCCGGCGCCGAGGGCATGGCCTGGACGGTGCTCTGGGACGTCGATCCCTCCGACTACCTGAAGCCGGCCCCCGGCGTCCTCGTCGAGCGCGTGGTGTCGAAGTCCCGCCCGGGGTCGATCGTCGTGATGCACGTCGAGGCCAACACCGCCGCGGCGGTGCCGGGGATGGTGCGCGGGCTGCGGGCCCGCGGCCTCGAGCCGGTGTCGCTCGACGAGCTGTTCGGGACCGCGTCGTACCTCAGCCGCGCGCGCCGCGGATGACGTCGACGGGCCCGGCCCCGGCGCCGTAGGAGCGCCCGGCCCGGACGGCGGCGGTCGCGGTCCGCTTGGCCTGCGCCGCGGCCTCCGGCAGGGGCAGGCCGCCGCCGAGGAGGGTGGCCAGCGTGGACGCGTAGGTGCAGCCGGCGCCGTGGGTGTGCGCCACGTCGAGGCGCGGGCCCTCGATCACGTGGAGGTCGCCCTCCACGCAGAGCACGTCGGCGGACGACGGCCCGTGGCCCCCGGTGACGACGACCGCGGTGCCGATGGCGGCCGCGAGGCGGCGGGCCAGCTCCGCGGGGTCGTCGGTCTCGGCGCCCGTGAGGGCCTGCGCCTCGAACAGATTCGGGGTGAGGACGGTGGCCAGCGGCGCGAGCCGCTCGCGCAGGACCCGCAGCGCGTCCGCGGCGAGCAGGCTCGCGCCCGACTCGGCGCGCAGCACGGGGTCGACGACCACCGGCACGAGCAGGGTCGGGTCGAGCGCGGCGATCTCGGCGGCCACCGCCTCGATCACCGCGGCGTCGGCCAGCATCCCGGTCTTGACGGCGTCGACGCCGAGGTCGTCGATCGCGACGCGCATCTGGCGGGCCACGAAGTCGGCCGGGACGGGGTGGACGGCCTCGACGCCGACGGTGCTCTGGGCCGTCAGCGCCGTGACCGCCGTCATCGCGAAGCCGCCGGCCGCGCTGATCGCCTTGACGTCGGCCTGGAGGCCGGCGCCGCCGCCCGAGTCGGAGCCCGCGACGGCGAGGACGCGCGGGTCCGTGTCGAGGCAGGCGACGAGGGCGCGCACCGCCGCGGCCGGGTCGGCCGCCTCGGCGATCTCGCGCACCGCCGCGATGCGGGTCGCCCCGACCGCGGCGACGCGGCGCGCGCGCTGCGGATCGAGGCCGCCGAGGGCGAACCACGGGATCGTCGCCGTGCGCGCGGCGGCGATCGCCGCGCCGAGCCCGGCCGGCGCGCGGTCCGGCTTCGTCGGCGTCGCCCAGAGCGGGCTGACCGAGGCGTAGTCGGCGCCCTCGGCCTCGGCGGCCGCGAGCACCTCGCCGCCGCGGGTCGTGCGTCCGACGATCGCCTCCGGTCCGACGATCCCGCGCGCCCACCCGATCGCGCCATCGTCCTGGCCGAGGTGGACCCCGTCGGCGCCGACCTCCGCCGCCAGCGCGGGATCGTCGTTGACGATCAGGAGCGCCCCGCACGCCCGTGCGGCCGCGGCGCAGGCCGCCGCGGCGTCGCGCAGCTGCGCCGGCGGGATGCCGCGGTCGCGCAGCTGCACGATGCCCGCGCCCGCCGCGTGGAGGCGCGGGATCCAGTCCGCGAGCTCGCCCGCGCGGATGGCGGCCGGGGCGATCGCGTAGACCCGGGCCTCGGCGAGCAGCCGCAGCCGCTCGGCGCGGGTCCTCACGCGCCGTCCCCCGGCTTGAGGTCCGGCAGGCCCGCCGTGGGCGTCGAGGCCTGCGCGTGGCGCCGGCGCGGCACCCGGCCCGCGCCCGCGGCCAGGTGCCCGGCCTCGACCGCGTGCCGGAAGGCGGCGGCCATGCGCGGGGGATCGGCGCTGCGGCTGATCGCGGTGGCGGCGAGCACCGCGTCGCAGCCCAGCTCGAGGGCCAGCGCCGCGTCGCTCGCGGTCCCGAGGCCGGCGTCCAGCACGACGGGGACCGCGACCGCCTCGCGCAGGAGCGAGATCGCGTGCGGGTTGAGGATGCCGAGGCCGCTGCCGATCGGGCTGCCCAGCGGCATCACCGCGGCGCAGCCCGCCTCCTCGAGGCGCCGGCCGAGGACCGGGTCGTCGGAGGTGTAGGCGAAGACGCGGAAGCCCTCGCCGGCGAGGACGCGCGCGGCGGCCAGCGTGCCCTCCGGGTCGGGCAGGAGCGTGACGGGGTCGGCGATCACCTCCAGCTTGAGCCAGTCCGTCTCGAGGGCCTCGCGGGCGAGGCGCGCGGTGGTGATCGCGTCGTCGGCGCTGTAGCAGCCGGCCGTGTTGGGCAGGACGCGGGCCCCGCCGGCGTGGATGGCGTCGAGGAGGCCGGGCGGCGCCTGGTCGATGCGCCGCATCGCCACGGTCACGAGGTCGCTGCCCGCGGCCTCCAGCGCGGCGCCGAAGGTGGCGAGGTCGGCGAAGCCGCCGGAGCCGAGGATCAGCCGGGAGCGCAGCTCCCCGCCGGCCACCGCCCACGGCGCGGGATCAGCCGCCGGCCGTGGCACGGACCACCTCCACGCGCTGCGCCGGAGCCAGCCGCGTCGTCGCCCACGCCGAGCGGGGGATCACGGCGCCGTCGACGGCGACGGCGATGCCGCGCTCGTCGGGATCGGCCCCGAGGGCGGCGACGACGTCCCGCACCGTCGCGTCGGCGGCCACGGCGAGCGGCTCCCCGTTGGCCTCGATGCCGATGGTGCCGTCGTGCTCCTGCGTGGCCATTGAGCTTCCTCCGCTGGTCTTACCCAGATCAGGTTCCGCGGTCGCGGGGTCGAACCCCGCCTCTCAGCCCGCTCGGGCTCCCGCGCTCGGCCACCAACACTAGCCGACTAGCGGCGGGCGCGCACGGGGCGGATTGCTACCGTTCGGCGGCCGTCCCCCGCCGACGGCGAGTCGATCTCAAGGAGCCGAGCGAGCCTGATGTCCACCTTCTTCTCCGAGCATGCCGTGCTGATCGCGCTGGTCTGCGGCGCGATCACCGTCCTGTACGGGCTGATCCTGACCCGCTGGGTGCTGTCCAAGCCCCAGGGTGACGACAAGATGCGCGAGATCGCCGCGGCGATCCAGGAGGGCGCCTCCGCCTACCTGAGCCGTCAGTACCGGACGGTCGCCATCGTCGCCGTGATCCTGGCGATCATCCTCCTCGTCGTGCCCGACCTGGGCGGCTGGCGCGTCGCCGTCGGCTTCCTGATCGGCGCGATCCTGTCGGCGGCCGCCGGCTTCATCGGCATGAACGTCGCCGTGCGCGCCAACGTGCGCACCGCGGAGGCCGCGAAGTCGGGCCTCGGCCCGGCGCTCGACGTCGCCTTCAAGGGCGGCACCGTGACCGGCATCCTCGTCGTCGGCCTCGGCCTGCTCGGCGTCGCCGGCTACTACGGCTTCCTGCTCCAGATGGGCGCCACGCAGGGCGAGGCGATCTACGGCCTCGTCGGCCTCGGCTTCGGCGGCTCGCTGATCTCCGTCTTCGCGCGCGTCGGCGGCGGCATCTTCACGAAGGGCGCCGACGTCGGCGCGGACCTCGTCGGCAAGATCGAGGCCGGCATCCCCGAGGACGACCCGCGCAACCCGGCCGTGATCGCGGACAACGTCGGCGACAACGTCGGCGACGACGCCGGCATGGCGGCGGACCTGTTCGAGACCTACGCGGTCTCGATCGTGGCGGCGATGCTCCTGCTCAGCCAGTTCACCGGCTCCGAGGCCCTCGTCGGCCTCCCGCTGATCCTCGGCGGCCTGTCCGGCCTCGCCTCGATCGTCGGCACGCTGGTCGTGCGCGTCGGCGAGGGCGGCAGCGTGATGGGCGCCCTCTACCGCGGCGTCCTCGTGTCGGCGGTCATCTCCGCCGTGCTCTTCGTCCCGGCCATCCTCGGCCTCGACGACGCCATCGCCAAGCACGCCGACGCCCTGTCCGGCGCGAGCAGCACCGACGTCCTGATCTGCGCCCTCGTCGGCCTCGTGATCACCGCGCTCCTGATGGCGATCACCGAGTACTACACCGGCACCCGCTGGCGCCCCGTCAAGGACGTCGCGGAGGCCTCGACCACCGGCCACGCCACCAACATCATCAGCGGCCTCGGCTACTCGATGCAGGCCACGGCCCTGCCGGTGATCGTGATCGGCGGCGGCATCCTGATCGCCAACGCGCTCGCCGGCCTCGTCGGCATCGCGATCGCGGTCGTCGCCATGCTGTCGATGGCGGGCGTGATCATCGCGCTCGACGCCTTCGGCCCGGTCACCGACAACGCCGGCGGCATCGCCGAGATGGCGGGCCTCCCCGAGGAGGTCCGCAACAAGGTCACCGACCCGCTCGACGCGGTCGGCAACACGACCAAGGCGGTCACCAAGGGCTACGCGATCGGCTCCGCCGGCCTCGCCGCGGTGATCCTGTTCGCCTCGTACCGCGACGAGCTGATCATCAAGCTCGAGGAGGCGGGCAAGCTCGAGCTCACGAACATCGCGTTCGACCTGTCCGACCCGTGGGTCGTGGTCGGCCTCCTGATCGGCGGCGCGATGCCGTTCGTGTTCGCCTCCTTCTGCATGAGCGCCGTTGGCAAGGCCGGCAAGGCGGTCGTCGAGGAGGTGCGCCGGCAGTTCCGCGAGAAGCCGGGCATCATGGACGGCACGGACCGCCCCGAGTACGGCACCTGCGTCGACATCGTGACCCGCACCGCGCTCCGCGAGATGCTGGTGCCGGCCGCGATCCCGGTCGTGATCCCGATCCTGGTGGGCCTGATCGTGGTCTTCACCGACTCCGCCCTGCAGATGCTGGGCGGCCTGCTGCTCGGCACGATCGTGACCGGCCTGTTCCTGGCCATCTCGATGACCTCGGGCGGCGGCGCGTGGGACAACGCGAAGAAGCTGATCGAGGACGGCGCGCACGGCGGCAAGGGCTCCATCGCCCACCAGGCCGCCGTCACCGGCGACACCGTGGGCGATCCCTACAAGGACACCGCGGGCCCGGCCATCAACCCGATGATCAAGATCGCGAACATCGTCGCGATCCTGCTGATCCCGGCGCTCGTCGCCCTGATCTAGGACGCCCGTCGCGCGGCCCCGTCGGCTCCGGCCGGCGGGGCCGTTCGCGTCTGCGGGCCGCTAGATGCCGGCCAGGAGGCCGCCGTCGACCGGCAGCGCGACGCCGGTCACCCAGCTCGCCTCGTCGCTGGCGAGGTAGACGAAGGCGTCCGCGATGTCCCGCGGCGTGCCGAGGCGCCCGGCGGGGTGGAGCCCGGTCGCGTAGCTGCGGACCGCGTCGGGGTCCTCCTGCTCCGCCAGGAAGCGCTCCAGCATCGGCGTCTCGGTGAACCCGGGGCAGACGCAGTTCGCGCGCACCCCGTGCGGGGCGCCGTCGATCGCGAGGCACTTGGTCAGCATCACGACGCCGGCCTTGGTGGCGCAGTACGCGGCCTGGTTGCCGGACCCGTCGAGGCCGACCACGGAGCCGGTCAGCAGGATCGTGCCGCGGGCCGCGACGAGGTGCTCCCAGGCGGCGCGCACGAAGCGGTGCACGCTGGTGAGGTTGACGGCGACGGCGTCGTCCCACGTGGCGTCGTCCAGCTCCCAGAGGGTCCCCACGCACGGGCGGGCGGCGTTCAGCACGAGCAGGTCGAGCCCGCCGAGGCGCTCGACGGCCTCCCCGACGGCCGCGGCCACGCCGTCCGCGTCGCGGATGTCGCAGTCGATGTCCCCGCCGGCGAGGTCGAGGACGACGACCTGCGCGCCCTCCTCCCGGAAGCGCTCCGCGATGCCCGCGCCGATGCCCGAGGCGCCGCCGGTGACGAGCGCGCGCTTGCCGGCCAGGCGGTCCATGGGCGCGATCCTAGCCGTCCGCGAGCACGCGCAGGACGACCGGGTCGCCCTCGCAGATGTCGAGGCCGGCGATCGTGGCGATCGCCCGCCGCGCCGCGCCCTCGGAGGCGGGGTGCGTGACGATCACGAGCTGGGCGCGGCCGCCCTCGGCGCGCTGCACGACGCTGTCGATGGAGACGCGCTCGTCGGCGAGGACGGAGGCGATGCGCGCGAGGACGCCGGGCTCGTCGCGGACGTCGAGCCGCAGGTACAGCGCGGAGACGACATCGTCGGCCGCCACCAGCGGGAGGTCGCGGAAGAGGCCGTCGCCGCGTGGGAAGCCCGTCCCGGAGGTGCCGAGCACGCCCATCAGGTCGCCGATCACGGCGCTCGCGGTCTCGTCGCCGCCCGCGCCTGGACCGACGAGGGTGACCTCGCGGATCGCGTCGCCGCGCAGCATGACCGCGTTGAAGGACCCGTTGACCGCGCTCAGACCGTGCGCGCGGGGCACGAGCGTGGGGGCGACCCCGACCACGACGCCCTGCTCGACCCGGCGGGCCTGGCCGATCAGCTTGACGCTGTAGCCGAGGTCGTCGGCGAACGCGACGTCCAGGGAGTCGAGGCGGTCGATGCCCTCGTGGGGCACGTCGGCGATGGTGACGCGGGTGTGGAAGGCGATGGAGGCGAGGATCGCGATCTTCGCGGCGGCGTCGGCGCCGGTTACGTCCTCGGTCGGGTCGGCCTCGGCGTACCCGAGCCGCTGCGCCTCGGCGAGCACCGCCGCGTAGTCGGCGCCGGCGGCCATCGCGGAGAGCATGTAGTTGGTCGTGCCGTTGACGATGCCGAGGACCGCGGTCACCTCGCTGGCCACCATCGACTCGCGGAGCACCTTGACCACGGGGATGGCCGCGCAGACGCTCGCCTCGAAGCGCAGCTGCACGCCGTGCTCCTCGGCGGCCGCGAAGAGCTCCGCGCCGTGGCGGGCCAGCAGCTGCTTGTTGGCGGTCACCACCGACTTGCCGGCCGCGAAGAGCTCCAGCATCCAGCCGCGCGTCGGCTCGACGCCGCCCATCACCTCGGCGACGACCGCGATCGACGCGTCGTCGCGGATCGCGGCGAAGTCATCGGTCAGGAGCCCGTCGCGGATCGCGTCGCCGCGCGGGCGCCCGAGGTCGCGCACGAGCGCGCGCCGCACCTCGACGGGGGCGCCGAGGACGCGCGCGACGTCGTCGCGGCGGGCGGACAGCAGGCGGTCGACGGCGGAGCCGACGGTGCCGTAGCCGAGCAGTCCGATGCCGATGGGGTCCGCGGCCATTGGATTCGGCAGCCTAGCGGTCGGGTACCGTTTCGGAGTCATGTCGACCTCCATGCGCAGCGCGGGCCTGATCGAGCGCTACCGCGCCTGGCTCCCCGTCGACGACGCGACCCCCGTGGTCACGCTCGGCGAGGGCTCGACGCCGCTGCTCCGGGCCCCGCGGCTCGGCGCGCGCCTCGGGGTCGACCTGTGGCTGAAGTACGAGGGCATGAACCCGACCGGGTCGTTCAAGGACCGCGGCATGACGATGGCGCTCTCGAAGGCGGCGCAGGACGGCGCCAAGGCCGTGATCTGCGCCTCGACGGGCAACACGTCGGCCTCCGCGGCGGCCTACAGCGCGCGGGCCGGGATCCGCTGCGTGGTGGTCATCCCCGGCGGCAAGGTCGCGCTCGGCAAGCTCGCGCAGGCCCAGGTGGCGGGCGCCGTGGTGGTCCAGATCGACGGCTCCTTCGACGACGCCCTGCGGCTCGTGCGGATCATGAGCGAGGAGCACCCGATCACGCTCGTCAACAACCTCAATCCGTACCGGCTCGAGGGGCAGAAGACCGCGGCCTGGGAGATCCTCGACGACCTCGGCCACGTGCCGGAGTGGATGTGCCTGCCGGTCGGCAACGGCGGCAACATCACCGCCTACTGGCGCGGCTTCCGCGAGGCCCACGAGCGCGGCGACTGCGACCGCCTGCCGCGCATGCTGGGCGCGCAGGCCGAGGGGTCGGCCGCCATGGTGCGCGGCGTCGACGTCGAGCGGCCGGAGACGATCGCCACCGCGATCCGCATCGGGGCGCCCGTGCGCCGCGAGGAGGCCGGGGCGGCGGCGCGCGACTCGGGCGGCGGCTTCGCGGCCGCCTCCGACCGCGAGATCCTCGACTGGTTCGGCCATGCGGTGCGCGACGAGGGCGTGTTCTGCGAGCCCTCGAGCGCGGCGTCGCTGGCGGGTCTCGCCAACGCCCGTCGCGACGGGCTCGTCCCCGAGGGGGCCGAGGTCGTCTGCGTCCTCACGGGGCACGGCCTGAAGGACCCGGACAACGCCATCGCGGAGAGCGCGCCCCCCGTCACGATCCCCGCCGAGCGCAGCGCGCTCGAGGCGGTCGTGCTCGGCGACGGCACGTGATCGCGCTGGTCGGGGGCGGCATCGCCGCCCTCATGTGGGGCGTCAGCACGATCCTCGCGGGCCGCGCCTCGCGGCAGATCGGGCCGTCGTCGACGCTGGCCTGGGTCGGCGCCGGCGGGCTGGTCCTGATCCTGCCCGTGCTCGCCTGGTACGGGGTGCGCGGCGACTGGACCTGGGTCAACGTCGCGCTCCTGATCTACGCGGGCCTGTCGTCGGCGATCGGGCTGCGCTTCACCTACGCGGCGCTCGCCCGAGGCAAGGTCGGCCTGGTGGTCGCGATCACGAGCACCGAGGGCGCGATCGCCGCGATCATCGCCGTGCTGCTCGGCGAGACGATCGGCTGGCTGGCCGCGGCGGGCATCCTGATGGCCGCCGCCGGCGTGTCGGTGGTCGGCCTCGGGCGCCACGACGACGACTCCGATGCCGTCGTGCGCGACAACCGGCGGGCGGCGGTCAGCGCGGGCGGGGCGGCCGTGATCTTCGGCACCGCGCTCTACGTCAGCGGCGACATCGCCCAGAAGCTCGGCGGGCCGTGGGTCGTGCTGAGCGCCCGCCTGACCGGGCTCGTCACCATGGGCCTCCCGCTCGTCCTCCGCCGCGAGCTGCAGTGGGCCCGACCGGGGCTGTGGTTCGCGCTCGCGGCCGGGGTCTGCGAGTCGATCGGGTTCCTCGGCTTCCTCTGGGGGGCGGGGGACGGGATCGCCGTGGCGGCGGTCATGGCGACCCAGTACGCCACGGTCGCCACGCTCCTGTCCTGGGTCATCCTGCGCGAGCGGCTCTCGCGGATGCAGCTGGCCGGGGTGGCGATCGTCATCATCGGCGTCGTGGCGATCTCGGTGTCGGGCTCGATCTGATGGGCATCGTCCTCGGCCTGCTGTCGGCGCTCCTGTGGGGCATCGGCGGCGTGACGGGGGGCCTGGCGGCGCGGCGGCTCGGCGGCATGCGGGCCGTCGGCTACTCGATGCTGTTCAGCGTCCTGGTGGCCGTGCCCCTTGCCCTCGCCTCGGGGATGCCGGGCCGGATCGATCCCCGCGCGATCCTCTGGCTCCTGCTCGTCGCGGGCACCGGGATCGGCGGCCTGATCCTCCTCTACGCCGCGCTGCGGATGGGGAAGATCTCCACCCTGGTGCCCATCTCCGGGACGTACGGGGGGTTCGGGGCCGTCATCGCGATCCTGACCGGCGAGCCGACGTCGCCGCTCGCGTTCCTCGGCCTCGCGCTCGCCGTCGCGGGCGCCGTGCTCGCCACGCGCGGCGACGTGTCCACGCCGGGGGTCGAGTACCCGCACCAGACGAAGGCGGCGCTGCTCGCCGGCGGGGCCGCGCTCGCGTGGGGCGTGCAGCTGTGGGCCGGCGGCGAGATCCAGGACGACGTCGGCGCATCGTGGGTGGTCGCCTTCATGCGCGTGCTGGGCGTCCTCGCGATCTCGGTCCCGATCCTCATGCGCGGGCCGCTGGTGCGGGACCGGCGTGCGCTCGGCTTCGCGGCGATCACCGGCATCGGCGAGGTCTTCGGGTTCACGCTGTTTCTGTTCGCGTCCGAGTACGGGGTCGCGCAGGCCTCGGTGCTGACCGGGCAGTACGGCACCGTCGCGGCCCTGATCGGGGTCCTGATCCTCAAGGAGCGCCTCCGCAGCGTCCAGTACGCGGGCCTCGCGCTGATCGTGGTCGCGGTGGTCCTGCTGGCGCTGCCGGGCTAGCCGGAGAGCGCGGCGAGCAGCGCGTCGCGGCTGTCCGCGACCGGCGGGTCCCCGCCGAGGGCCGCGCGCGCTCCGTCGAGGGCGTCGTTGAGCGAGCCGTCGCCGGCGCAGGAGGCCGCGAACGCACGGGCGCAGCCCAGCTGCTGCAGCACCAGCTCGAGCGCCTCGGGCGGGAGGGCGCTGGCGACCGCGAGGCGCTGGCCGCCCTTGGCGGCGCGGCGCAGGGTCGCGTTGACGTCGGGGTCGGGGACGAGGCGCACCGGCGCGTGGGCCTCGAACCAGCGGATCAGCTCCTGCCGCCAGTTGGCGACCTCGTCGCCCGCCCACGCGTCGATCGCGGCGAGGGCGCCCGCCGCATCGCGCGGCAGGGCCGCGGCGTCGAGAGGCGGCGTGCCGCCGAGGCGCCGCGAGAGGTAGTCGGCCGCCTCCGCGACGAGGGCGTCCACATCGGCGAGGGCGCGGTCGATGACGATCAGCACGGCACCGGCCTCCGCGCGCGGCGGGCCAGGGCCAGGGAGGCCAGCCCGACCCCGAGCGCGTCGATCAGGACGTCCGACACGGCGCCGTTGCGGGTCGGCACCGTGGACTGGTGCAGCTCGTCGACGGCCGCGTAGCCGAGCGCGATCAGCGCCCCGATCGCGATCGCCGCAGCCGCGCGGACCCCGTTGGCGCGGAGGGCGAGGACGCAGGCCAGCGCGAGGGCGGCGAAGACCCCGATGTGCGCCGCCTTGCGCAGCACGGTGTCGAGGGCGCCGGCGGCCACCGCCAGATCGGGGGTCGACGAGAGCCACCAGATCAGGGCCGCGATCAGGACGGCGGGCAGGCAGGCCAGGACGCGCACCGCCGAAGCGTATCCGCGCGCCGCGCGGGTGGGGCCGGCACAGGGCGACGGGACCCCGTGCGCATCCGGTGCGCCTGCGGCACGCCCACGGCGCACGCGGCGCCCCGGACCCGGGCGATGGTCCGGCCATGTCCAACGTCCTCGCGATCGTCCGCCGCCTGCCCCTGCTCCTCGTTCCGCTCCTGATCGTCGCCGTGGGCGGCGAGGCCCGCGCCGGGGAGCACCTCGTCGTCTACGAGCTCGGCTCGCCGGAGCCGACCGGGCTCAGCGCGCAGATCGCGCCCGGCCTCGCCGGCTGCGCGGCGGGCTGCGCGACGCTGCGGATCCCGTCCCGCAGCGCGGTCCCCGCCCGCCGGCAGGCCGTCCTGCAGTACGCCGCACCGGCAGGTACCGCCATTCTCGACGCGCAGGTGCGGCTGCGGGTGCGCACGCGCCAGGCGGGCGTGGTCGCGAAGGTGCAGGCGCGTTACGGCGGGCGCTGGGTCGACCAGACGCGCATCCGCGCGGCGCAGCAGACGACGCGCAGCGTCACCGCCGGCCGCGGGGCGAGCGCCGTCGCGGTGGCCCTCGTGGCCGAGTCGGCGATCGCCCGGGGCGCCGTGCGCTCGGACGCCGACAACGCGGTCACCGTGGAGGCGGTCGTCCTGCGCGTGCGGGACACGAGCCCGCCGGAGCTGCGCTGGGGCGCGGAGGCGCTCGGGGACGGCTGGCGGCGCGGCGTCCTCTGCGCGTCGCTGGCCGCGACGGACTTGGGGCTCGGCGTGGACCGCCTCGAGTACGCGATCGGGGCAGCGGTGGCCGTCGCCGCCGCGCCGTCCGGAGGGCGCCTGCAGCCGCGGCCTGCGGCCTACGAGGCCGCCCCGTGCATCGATACCGCGCAGCTCCCCGACGGCGCCTACGGCACCTCGGCCAGCGCGGTCGACGGCACCGGCGACGGCAACCGCACCTCGCTGGCGGGGAGCCTCGTCCGGGTCGACAACACGCCCCCGCAGGCCGAGCTCACGGGCCCGGCCGACCCCGAGGCCCGCCTCCCCGAGCTGCGGCTGGCGACCGCTGACGCGGCCAGCGGGGTCGCGCGGGTCGAGGTCGCGGTCAACGGCATCCCCGTCAGCGACGAGACCGTGCGGGGCGAGCTGCGCTTCGTGCCGCCGCAGCCGCTCGCCGACGGCCTGCACCTGGTCACGTGGCGCGTCGACGACGCAGCCGGCAACCGCAGCGAGGGCCAGCAGGTGATCGCCATCCGCGACCAGACCGCGCCGACGATCGCCGAGGCCGCGCCGACCGGCATCGCCAGCGCCACGGCGGAGGTCCGTGCGCGCGTGACCGACGCGGGCGCCGGGGTCGCGGTCGATGGCGTGCGCGTCGCCGTCGACGGCCTGGACATGACGGCCGCCGCGTCCTTCGCGAACGGTGACCTGCGCCTGCGCCACCCGCTCGGGTGGCCGGTGGGCGAGCACGTCGTGCAGCTGGTGGCGCTGGATCGCTCCGGCAACCGCGCCCAGACGAGCTGGGCGTTCACGGTCCCGGCACCGCCGGTGCCGCCGCCGGCGCCCCTGCCCACGGCCCCGCCCGGCGCGGATCCCGAACCGCCAGCGTCCGTCGCGGAGCCCGTGGCGGCGGCCGCGCCGTCGGGGGCGCGGCTCGTCGTGCCGCAGCGCCTGCGCCTGCGCGGCCCCCGCGGCACCCTCCTGGTGCGCGTGGAGATCGGGTCCGCCCCTGCGGACGGGGTGGCCGTGATCGCCCAGCGCCCCAACGGCAGGCGCGTCGGCGCCGGCGTCACGGGCCCCGACGGCACAGCGCGCATCGCCGTGCCCCGCAGCGCGGCCGGACGGGTGGTCGTCCTCGCGGCGGGGGCCGAGGCCGAGGTCGCGGTGGAGGCCGGGGGCGCCGTGCGCCTGAAGGCCCTGCGCACCCGCGTCGCGGCCGGGGCGGAGGTGCGTCTTCTCGGCAGCGCGCCCGCCGGCCGGCGGGTCGCCATCGAGGCACGAGCGGGTGGTCGCTGGGTCGCGGTTGTGCGCGTCGCGGCCGGCGCGGACGGCGCCTTCGCGACGCCGGTCCGCCTGCCTGCGGCCGGGGTCTACACCGTCCGCGCGCGGGTCGGCGCCGAGCTGTCCGAACCGCTTCGGCTGACGGCCCGCTGAGCCCCGGCGGGGCCCTGCGCCCCTGCTAGGTTGGGTCCGTGACGAGCGCGCACCCCACCGGCCTCAACCCCGCCCAGCAGGACGCGGTGACCGCGCCGCCCGGCCCCATCCTCGTCGTGGCGGGGGCCGGCTCGGGCAAGACCAGCGTCCTCACCCACCGCATCGCGCACCTCGTGCAGGAGCACGGCGCGCCGCCCTCGTCGATCCTCGCGATCACCTTCACCAACAAGGCCGCGCAGGAGATGGTCGCGCGCGTCAACCGGGTGCTCGGCGGCCGCGCCACGGGGATGTGGGTCATGACCTTCCACGCGGCCTGCGCGCGCATCCTGCGGGCCGAGGCGACGCGGATCGGGTTCCGTTCCACCTTCACGATCTACGACAGCGCGGACCAGGTGCGCCTGGTGCGCTCGATCCTCGAGGATGACCTCGGACTCGACGTGAAGCGCTACCCGCCGCGCGGGGTGCACGCGCGGATCAGCGACTCCAAGAACCGGATGATCGACGCCGATCGGTTCATCGCGGAGAACGACGGCTACTTCGACACCACGGTCGGCGAGGTCTACCGGCGCTACCAGGCCAGGCTGCTGGAGGCCGGGGCGATGGACTTCGACGACCTGCTCGTCCAAGCGGTGCACCTCGTGGAGCAGATCCCAGAGGCGCGGGAGCGCTGGCAACGGGCCTTCCGCCACGTGCTCGTCGACGAGTACCAGGACACCAACCACGCCCAGTACCGGCTGGTGCGCGCGCTCGCCGCGGAGCACCAGAGCGTGTTCGTGGTCGGCGACTCCGACCAGTCGATCTACTCGTGGCGTGGCGCCGACATCCGCAACATCCTCGACTTCGAGCAGGACTTCCCGAACGCGCGCACGATCCGCCTGGAGCAGAACTACCGCTCGACGCAGCACATCCTGGACGCCGCCAACGGCGTGATCGCCAACAACCTCGACCGCCAGGACAAGCGGCTCTGGAGCGAGCTCGGCGACGGCGAGGTCGTGCGCGTGGTGGAGTGCCAGGACGAGCGCTCGGAGGCGCGCTTCGTGGTCGGGCAGATCAGCCGGATCGTGGGGGAGGGCGGATCGCTGCGCGACGTCGCCGTCTTCTACCGCACGAACGCCCAGTCGCGCGCGCTGGAGGAGGCCCTGCTCCAGGCCGACGTGCCCTACCGCATCATCGGCGGCACGGGCTTCTACGAGCGCCAGGAGGTCAGGGACGCGCTGGCCTACCTGCGCGCGCTCGCGAACCCCGCCGACGACGTCGCCCTGCGGCGGATCATCAACGTGCCGCGGCGCGGCATCGGCGACACCACGGTGGGACGGCTCGCCGACCACGCCCTGGCCACGGGGCGCACGCTGCGCGAGGTCCTCGGCGAGGCGGACGCGTTGCTTCCCGGGGCGGCGGCCCGCAAGGCGGTGGCGGCCTTCGCGGACCTGATGGACGGGCTCGCCGGAGCTGCGCGCGAGCTCGAGCCCGCCGATCTCCTCGAGCGCGTGTACGACGAGACGGGGATGGTGGAGGCGCTGCGCGCGGAGCGCACGCTGGAGGCCCGCGGACGCCTCGAGAACCTCGAGGAGCTGCTCGGCGTCGCCCGCGAAGCCGTGCTGACCGGGGTGCCGCTCGACGACCTCGCGATGTTCCTCGCGGACCTGAGCCTGCGCTCCGACAGCGATGAGCTGCCCGACGACGATGACGGCGCCATGGTCACCCTGATGACCCTGCACACGGCCAAGGGCCTCGAGTTCCCGCACGTCTACATGGTCGGCATGGAGGACGGGATCTTCCCGCACGCGCGGGCGCTCGAGGAGGCCAACCTCGAGGAGGAGCGGCGGCTCTGCTACGTGGGCATGACCCGCGCGCGCGAGCGGCTCGTGCTCACCCACGCGCGCCAGCGCAGCCTCTACGGCCGCACCGAGAGCAATCCGCGCTCCCTCTTCATCGACGAGATCCCGTCCATCCACCGCGAGGAGGAGCGCGTCGGCGTGCGCGGCGGCACCGCGATGCCGGCCGCCCGGGGCAGGTGGTCGGATCTGCCGCCGCCGTCCGCCGCCCCGCGGCGCCCGCGCATCGAGCGCCGGGAGCCCGTCGACCTGCCGGTCATCTCGACCGGGGACACCGTGCGCCACGCCACGCTCGGGGAGGGGATCGTGATCGCCTGCCCGACGCCGGAGGAGGTCGTCGTCCGCTTCCCGGAGTCCGGCGAGCGCCGGCTGCGCGTCGAGTACGCCCCGCTCGAGGTGCTCTAGCCGCGTCCCCGGCCGCCGGGGGTCTGGTAGATTCCGGCTCCGTCCGGGCGGTTAGCTCAGTTGGTAGAGCACCAGCTCGACAAGCTGGGGGTCACTGGTTCGAGCCCAGTACCGCCCATCCGGACGCCGGCTACGACACGGTGACGTCGAAGGCCGCGGTCCGCTCCGGCTGATCGGCCCCCGGGCCGTACAGGCCGAACTCGATCCGGCCCGTGCCGGCGGCGGTCGCGCGGTAGACGTAGTAGTGCGTCTCCTCGCCACCCACCTCCGGACCGGGATCGTGCGGGTTGACCCCCTGCTGGAGCAGCTCCACGACGCTCCCGGACGCGGTGTCGTCGAGGGGACGCCACGCGTAGCCCGTCCCGGCCTGCTGCAGCAGCCCGATCGCGAATCGCTCGTCGACCGCGGTGGTGATGGCCCCAGCGTCCTCACCCCAGATCGCGATCGGCTCGCGACCGTCGTTGCCGTACAGGTCGTAGGCCTCGGTTGCGCCCTCGGGGAGGGTGACGGTCCAGGCGTCGCCGGCCTTGGTCTCGAGCTCGGCGATCACGGTGCCGTCCGCCGTTGTGCTGACGACCGGCTCGCCGTCGTCGCCCCCGCAGGCGGCGAGGATGCCGGTGACGAGGAGCAGAGCGGGGAGGGCGAGGAGGCGCATGGTCATGGCTTGACGATACCGGCCGGACTGCGCGCCCACGGCCTCAGGCCGGCGCGTAGATCTCGAGCCGGCGGTCGGCGAGCAGCGGGAAGATGCGCGCCTCGACGGTCGCCTTGAAGTGCGCGCTGTCGCAGTGCGCCTGGAAGGCGTCCGCGTCGTCGTAGACCTCGTAGAGGAAGAGGGCCGCGGGGTCGGCCGGGTCGGCGTGCAGGACGTAGCTGCGGCAGCCGGGCTCGGCGTTCGACGGCTCGACCATGGTGCGGGCGAGGTCGAGGACCTCCTGCTCGTGGCCGGGCTTGATCGTCCAGCGGACGGCGATGACGTGGGCCATCGGGGACTCCCTTCGGATCGCGTGCGGGCAGCGTGGCAGGCCACGTCCCCGCGCGCGCTAGATTGCCCCCGTGTCGGTCGCGCTCCTCTACTTCCTGCCCGGGGCCGGCTCGTTCGCGCCCCACGTGCTGCTCGAGGCCACCGGGATGGAGCACGAGCTGGTGCGCGTCGTCCGCGACGACGACGGGCGCCCGGTGGAGCCGAAGGCCTACCTGTCGCTCAACCCGAGCGGCCGGATCCCGACCCTGATCTGGCCCGACGGCACCGTGCAGACCGAGTCCGCCGCCATCAGCCTCGCGATCGCCGAGCGCGCCGGGCGGCACGACCTCGCGCCCGCGCCCGACGATCCCGAGCGGCCCGCGTTCCTGAGCCGGCTGGTCTTCCTCACCAACACCGTGCAGGTCGCGATCCTGCGCGCCCGCTACCCGCAGCGCTTCGCCGACGGCGACGACGCCCGAGCGGCCGTCGTGGCGCACGCCACGGACGAGCTGGCCGGGCTGCGCGCGCGCTGCGCGGCCTGGTACGCCGACGCGCCGTTCGCCCGCGGCGACGAGCCGGGCGTGGACGACGTCTTCCTCGGGATGCTGATCCGCTGGACCCGCCTCACGGCCGAGCCGTGGTGGGACGATCCGGTGCTGGGCGCCTTCTACGACCGCTTCCACGCGCTGCCGGCCGTCGCGGCCGCACGCGAGCACGAGGGCTTCGAGATCCGCCCGCCCGCCGGCACCTGACTCAGTGGTCGTGGTGCGCGTCCGGCAGGGCGATCAGCGCCACCACGCAGCGCGCCCAGTCGGCGCCGCGGGTGATCGTCATCTCGGCCACCGTCGGGCTGAGGACCGTCAGCGCGACGGTCTTCGGAGCGTCGTCGCCGGTGATCAGGATCGTCAGCGTGTCGCCCTGCTCGGCGATCAGCTCGGCCGTCCCCTCGACGGGCGGGTCGTCAGAGCCGACGTGGTGGTAGCGCGTCGCCCCGCCGGGCCCGTAGACGCGGTGGTGCGGCTCGTGCAGGACGCGCTGCCACGCCGGCGACGCCTCGACGGCGTAGGAGATGTACTCGAGGCCCTCGAGCTGGCTCAACGGAACGCCTGGACGCCCGTGACCGCGCCGCCGACCACCAGCGTGTGCACCTCGTGGGTGCCCTCGTAGGTGAACACGCTCTCGAGGTTGTTCATGTGGCGGATCACGGGGTACTCGAGCGTGATGCCGTTGCCGCCGAGGATCGAGCGGGCGGAGCGGGCGATCTCGAGCGCGCCGCGGGCGTTGCCCATCTTGCCGAGCGAGACGTGCTCGGGGCGCAGCTTGCCCTCGTCCTTCATGCGGCCGAGGTGCAGCGCCATCAGCATGCCGCGGTTGATCTCGAGGACCATCTCCGCGAGCTTCTGCTGGGTCAGCTGGTAGGCGGTCAGCGGCTTCTCGAAGACGATCCGCTCCGTCGCGTAGGAGAGCGCCTCCTCGTAGCAGGCGCGGGCCGCGCCGACGACGCCCCAGACGATGCCGTAGCGGGCCTCGTTGAGGCAGGAGAGCGGGCCGCGCAGGCTCTGGACGCCCGGCAGGCGGTTCTCGTCGGGCACGCGCACGTCCGCCATCACGAGCTCCGACGTGATCGAGGCGCGCAGCGACAGCTTCTTGTGGATCTCGGGCGCCGTGAACCCGGGCATGCCCTTCTCGATGATGAAGCCCTGGATGCCGTCGTCGGTCTGGGCCCACACGATCGCGATGTCGGCGATGGTGCCGTTCGTGATCCACATCTTCGAGCCGTTGATGATCCAGTCGCCGCCGTCCTGACGGGCGTGGGTGCGCATCGAACCGGGATCGGACCCGGCGTCGGCCTCGGTCAGGCCGAAGCAGCCGATCACCTCGCCGGCGGCCATGCGCGGCAGGTACTGCTGCTTCTGCTCCTCGGAGCCCCAGCGCCAGATCGCGAACATCGCCAGCGAGCCCTGGACGGACACGGCGCTGCGCAGGCCGGAGTCGCCGTACTCGAGCTCGTGGTTGATCAGCCCGTAGGAGACGGCGTTGACGCCGGCGCAGCCGTAGCCCTCGAGATGCGCGCCGAGGAAGCCCATCTGCCCGAACTCGGTGAACACCTCGCGCGGCAGGATGCCCTTGTCGAACCAGTCGCCGACCTCCGGCAGGATGCGGTCACGGACGACCTCCCGCACGGCGTCGCGGATGGCCTTCTCGTCGTCGCTCAGGAGCGCGTCGACGCCGACGTAGTCGAGGGGGTCGATCGCGCGGTCGCTGGTGGTTGCCACGGTGTCCTCCGGATGGTCTGTCGTCAAGGGTACATGACGGCCCGTGTGCTCTTCGCCGCTCGTCCTGATGCGGCCGCCGCGGGTCCTGACTACGTGGTCAGGCCGGCTGCTACAGTAGCCGCATGCAGCGCTTTCCCCTCGCCCTCGTCGCCGTCCTCGGCGCGCTGATCGCCGCCGTACCCGCCTCGGCCGGCACCATCTCGGGCACCGTCAAAGGCGGAGGTGGACTCCAGATCATCGTCGTCCAGGCGGACGGCAAGGGCAGGAAGGCCAGTCTGCCGGCGAGCGGCGCCTTCCGGATCACCGCGACGACCTCGGGCGCGTCGCTCCACGTCGTCTCGGCCAAGGGCGCGTACCTCGGCCCCGTCGTCCTCGGCGGCGGGGGCGCGAAGGTCTACGCCACGCTCTCCACGGCCAAGAGCGTCAAGCTCGGCACCATCGTCAAGAAGACCGGGTATTTCAAGGCCACGGCGCCGATGGGCAGCTATCACACGACCGCCGCCTACACAGCCACCGCGCGGGCCGGAAAGCCGATCGGCGCAGGCAATCTCGGCCGGGTGAAGGTCGGCAACGGGAAGGCCGCGCTGAAGGGCTACAACGGCCAGGGGCGTGACGCCGATCTCGATGGCATCGCGGGGGCCTTCGACACCGATGACAACGGCAACCTGATCCTCGACAACGTCGATCGGACCGGCCGCAGGGGCAAGACGGCATCCTCACGCGTGCTTCGTCAGACCTGCGGCCCGGCGCCGCTGCCGCCGTGCGCCGACGGCCAGACGCCGGCGCCGGCGCCGGCTCCGGCTCCGGGCCAGGCGGGCGCACCGCTCGCCCCGGCGTTCGGTGCCGCTCCGACCGAGTTCAAGATGTTCTCGAACTTCAAACTGACCGGCCCGGAGAGCATCAACGTCTACCTGGGCGGCAGCGCCTCGGCGGTGCAGCCCTTGATCGACCGGCTGGTGCCGACCACCGTGACGCTCGCAACGCAGATCATGGCGGGCACCAGCGCGACGCTCGACTGCCTGGGCAATGTCTACTGCGCGAGCCACGCGGTCGGGGCCACCACGTATCCGCTCGTCAATGGGGCGGCGGCCGCGGTCTCCGGCACCACGGTCAGCATTGCCACGGGCTCGACCGGCGACGCCCAAATCTCCCCCGGTGCGCTGCCGTCGGAGATCGGCGCGGGCAACGCCTTCGTGCAGACGGCGGGCGGGGCGACCTATCCGGGCGTTCTGAACTTCGTGTTCAACACGGCGCCGGCGGTCTATTCGGTGACGATCGGCAGCACCGAGACGGTGCTCGGCTACGACGCTGCCTCGGGACAGGTCACGTCCCCGTCCGCGGGGTACGGGATGTCGCCGACCAACCCGATCCTGGTCGGGGCGGATGGCGTGATCACCCTCAAGTGGTTCCGGCCGCAGCGGCCGGCCGTTGCGGGCGAGCCCTCGGCAAGCGGCTACATCGATATGGGCGCGCTGCTCTACACGGCGGATGCGCCCAACAAGCCGAACAACGGCGGCGGCCGCACGGGCAACAACAACTGCTCGGTGGCCTCGTATTCGAACGCGGTCTCGAACGGCGCCCCGTTCAGCATCGACCCGTCCTTGGAGGGCGTTCTCGATCCGGCGGCCGACACGGCCACCGACCCTGCCGCACCCACGGCCAACCTCCTGCAGTACACCATCAACGCGGCGACGTGCTTCGGGAGCGACTGGGTCGCGACGGCGGGCGCGACGTTCGACTTCGACATCCAGGCTCGCAGCGTCTACGGCGACAACGCCGCGCGCAAGCTCTACTTCAAGGTCCAGTAGGAGTGCGGGCGGGGGCCACGGCGGCGCGCTGGTAGCGTCCGCCCGTGGCCCCCGATCCCGCCGAGCTCTGCGCGCGCCTCGTCGCGGACGGGGTCGTCGGCGCCGTGCAGGCGGCGTGGCGAACGGCGGGGGGGAGCGAAGGATCCTGTGCGGTCGGCGGGGCGCTGCCGACCAGCCGCTTCGCCCTCGCGTCCCTCTCCAAACCGATCCTCGCGCTCGCCTGCCTCGTGGCGGTAGAGGAGGGATCGCTCGCGCTCGAGGCGCCCGTGCTCGGCGCCGCGACTCTGGCGGACCTCCTGGCCCACGATGCGGGGCTGCCGTTCGACGACGCCGCCGCGCGTCGCGTCCAGCTGGACCCGTCCGCCGGCTGGGCGGAGGTGGCCGCGGCCTATGCGGCGGTCGCCCCCGACGACGGGGTGGGCGTGCGGCGGACCTACTCCAACGTCGGCTACGCCCGGGCCGCGGGCGAGCTCGAGCGCGCCACGGGGCTGGCCTGGACGGACTACGTCGCGGCCGCCGTCCTCGAGCCCCTCGGGATGCGCTCGACGTCCTTCGGCTGCGTGCCCGACGACCCCACGGTGGTGGCCGTGCGCGAGCCCGGACTGCTCGGGCACGGCGAGCAGCTGTTCAACGGGGCCCGCTTCCGCGCCCTCGGGCTGCCGCAGAGCGGCGCCTTCGGGACGGCCGCGGACTACCTCGCGCTCGTGCGGCTGGTCCTCGACGGCGGCCGCCTGCCGGCCGGCGGCTCCCTGCTCGCCCCGGAGACCTGCGCGCTCCTGCACCGCAACCACGGCGGCGCGCTGCCGGGCGGGGTCGGCGGCTTCATGGAGTGGGACCGCTGCGACTGGGGCCTCGGCTTCGAGCTGCGCGACGGCAAGGCGCCGCACTGGACCGGGGCGGCGCTGTCGCCGGAGGCCTTCACGCACTTCGGCGCCTCCGGCACCCTCGCCTTCGGCGATCCGGCCACCGGCGCCTGCGGCGTGATCCTCGCCGATCGCGGCACGTACGCGGGCTGGATGCTCGAGCCCGGCGGCTGGCCCGACCTCTGCGCGGCGATCGCCGCCTGAGCCGTCACACTGGGGGCATGCGCCTCCGCTCCTTCTGCGGCTTCTGCGGGGGGCCGCTCGGGCCGCTCGTCGGCAGCCGCCAGGACTGCGCCGCCTGCGGCGAGCCCCACTACCACGACGCCAAGCCCTGCTCCGCGGTGCTGGTGCTCGACGACGCGGGCCGCGTGCTGCTCGGTCGGCGCGCGATCGAGCCGGCGCGGGGCCTGTGGGACATCCCCGGCGGCTTCTGCGGCCCCGACGAGACCCCGGAGGACTGCGCCCGGCGCGAGCTCCTGGAGGAGACCGGCTGCGCGGTCGAGCTGACCGGGTTCCTCGGGCACGTGATCGACGTCTACGGCGAGGGCGGCGACCACACCCTCAACGCGCTGTACACCGCGCGCATCGCGACCGGGGTGCCGACCGCCGCCGACGACGTCGCCGAGCTGCGCTGGTTCGCGCCCGATCAGCTGCCCGGGGAGGCGGAGCTCGCCTTCGCCAACACCGCGGAGGCGCTGCGCCGCCTCGCGGGCCGCTGAGCGGGAAGGAGTCCGCGGGGCCTCCGCGAACACCGCTGTCGTCATGGAGTTCCACGACGACGACTGGGGCGACGAGCCCTCCCTGACCGGCCTCGAGGAGTGGGACGAGGAGGTCTGGGTCGAGGGCGGCATCGCCTCCATCGAGCGCTACCTCGCGCGCCACGCCGCCTTCGAGCTGTGGTGCGAGGAGCAGGTGCGCCGTTACGGCGCGCGCCCGGGTGGTGCGGAGGCCTGACGGCCCCGCACGGGTACAGTTCAGCGGTCGAACGACCCGCCCGCCCGTGACCTACCCGACCGTCCCCGCCACGCCCGACCACATCGCGCTCGAGCACCGCGTGCTCGCGCTGTGGGAGTCCGAGCGCACGTTCGACCGGCTGCGCGAGCAGAACGCCGGCGGCGCGCCGTTCTCGTTCATCGACGGGCCGATCACCGCCAACAACCCGATGGGCGTGCACCACGCCTGGGGCCGCTCGCTGAAGGACCTGATCCAGCGCCATCGCGCCATGAAGGGGCACGAGCTGCGCTACCAGAACGGCTTCGACTGCCAGGGGCTGTGGGTCGAGGTGGAGGTGGAGAAGGCGCTCGGCCTCAACTCGAAGCGCGAGATCGAGGAGTACGGCCTCGACCGCTTCGCTCGCGCCTGCCGCGACCGCGTGGCGGAGTACTCGGCGGTGCAGACGCGGCAGTCGATCCGGCTCGGCCAGTGGATGGACTGGGAGCGGTCGTACTACACGATGACCGACCCCAACATCGCCTACATCTGGCGCTTCCTCCGCGAGTGCCACGACCGCGGGATGCTGTACCGCGGCAACCGGCCGATGGTCTGGTGCCCGCGCTGCGGCACGTCCTTGTCCCAGCACGAGCTGATCGACTCCTACCGCGACCGCACGCACCCGACGCTGCACGTGCGCTTCCCGTTCGTCGACGACCCCGAGCAGGCGGTCGTGGTCTGGACGACGACCCCGTGGACCCTGCCCGCCAACGTCGTGGCGGCGGTCGATCCCGCCGCCGAGTACGCCGCGGTGCGCACGTCGCAGGGGATCGACTGGGTGATGGCGAGCCGCGTCGAGGACCTGTTCGGGGCCGGGGCCGACGTCGAGCGCACGGCGCCGGGCGCCGAGCTGGTCGGCCGCGCCTACCGCGGGCCGTTCGACGACCTGCCGGCGCAGGCCGAGGTCGCCCACCGCGTCGTGGCCTGGGACATGGTCTCCGCGGACGAGGGCACGGGCGTCGTCCACATCGCGCCGGGCTGCGGCGCCGAGGACTTCGAGCTCGGGGCCGCCGAGGGCCTGCCCGCGCTGGTCCCCGTCGACGAGGCCGGCGTCTTCACGCCCGACTACGGCTTCCTCGCCGGCCGGGGCAGCGCCGAGGCCGCCGACGCGATCCGCGAGCACCTCGACGCCTCCGGCCACCTGGTGCGCGCCGGGACGATCGACCACCGCTTTCCCGTCTGCTGGCGCTGCGGCACCGACCTGATCTTCCGCGTCGTCGAGGAGTGGTTCATCAGCGCCGACCCGGTGCGCGAGGCGATGATCGAGGCCGCGCGCACGGTGGAGTGGGTGCCCGAGCAGTACGGCAAGCGCATGGAGGACTGGCTGCGAAACATGGGCGACTGGTGCATCTCGCGCAAGCGCTACTGGGGGCTGCCGCTGCCCTTCTACCGGGCGCCCGACGGGACGATGACCGTGATCGGCTCGATCGAGGAGCTGCGCGAGCGCGCCGTCGACCCGCTCGACGGCCTCGAGGAGCTGCACCGCCCCTGGATCGACGGGATCCGCATCCGCACCGACGACGGCCAGATCGCCGAGCGGGTGACCGAGGTCGGCGACTGCTGGCTCGACGCCGGGATCGTGCCGTTCTCGACGCTCGGCTGGGGCCGCGACGCCCACGAGGAGGGCGGCTACGCGGCCGGCGCGGGGGAGGGGCTGACCGCGGCCGACCTCCCCGACCAGGCCTACTGGGAGAAGTGGTTCCCCGCGGACTGGATCTCGGAGATGCGCGAGCAGATCCGGCTGTGGTTCTACTCGCAGCTGTTCATGAGCGTCGTGCTCGTCGGCCGCGCCCCGTACCGCTCCGTGCTCGGCTACGAGAAGCTCCACGACGAGACGGGCCGAGCGATGCACAAGTCGTGGGGCAACGCGATCTGGTTCGACGACGCCGTCGAGGAGATGGGCGCCGACGTCATGCGCTGGCTGTACGCGCTCCAGACGCCCTCGCAGAACATGAACTTCGGCTACGGGCCGGCCAACGAGGTGCGGCGACGCCTCCTCACCCTCTGGAACTCGTACGCCTTCTTCGTCCGCTACGCCGAGATCGACGGCTTCGCGCCGACCTGGGCCGATCTCGCCGGCCGCCCGCCCGCCGCGACGGCCCTCGACCGCTGGATCGTCGCGCGCGTCGAGGAGACGGTGCGCGAGTGCGACGCCGCGCTCGAGGGCTACTGGACGCCCGCCTACGCGCGTGCCGTCGAGGCGCTCGTCGACGACCTCTCGGCCTGGTACATCCGCGGCAGCCGCGCGCGCTTCTGGCGCGCCGAGGCCGATGCCGACAAGGACGCCGCCTTCCGGACGCTGTGGTGGGCGCTGACGCAGATCTGCCGCCTGATCGCCCCGGCGATGCCGTTCCTCGCCGAGGAGCTGTGGCAGGGCATCGTGCGCGGCCACGCGGCCGGCGCCCCCGACTCCGTGCACCTCGCGGGCTGGCCGGCCGTCGGCGACCCCGACCCGGATGCGCTCGTGCCGATGCGCCTGGCGCAGACCGCGATCTCGCTCGGCCGCGCCGCGCGCGCCCAGGGCAACCGCAAGCTGCGCCAGCCCCTGCGGGAGGCGGTGGTGGCCACGCCCGACGCCGCTGCCCGCGCCGCGGTCGAGGGCCTCGCCGAGGAGATCGCGCTGGAGCTGAACGTCAAGCGGGTGCGCATCGCCGATGCCGTCGACGAGCTCCTCGACGTCGAGGTGGTGCCGAACTTCCGCGCCCTCGGGCCCAAGCTCGGCAAGGACATCCCGGCCGTGCAGGCCGCGCTCAAGGCCGGCGACTACGCCCGCGAGGGCGACGAGATCGTCGTCGCCGGGCACCGGCTGGGTCCGGACGAGGTCGAGCTGCGAACGCGGCCCCGCGAGGGCTTCGCCGTCGCCGACGAGGGCGGGCTGGCCGTGGCGGTGGACACCGAGCTCGACGAGGCGCTCGAGGACGAGGGGATCGCGCGCGAGCTGATCCACTTCATCCAGGGGCGCCGCAAGGACACGGGCCTCGAGGTCGCCGACCGGATCGTGCTCGAGATCGCCGGCGACGAGCGGCTGCGGCGCGTCCTCGAGCGCCACGGCGACGAGATCGCCGCCGAGACCCTGTGCACCGACCTGCGGGTCGGGGAGGGGGCTGCGGGCGACCCCTTCGACGCCGACGGCTGCACGGGCGCCGTGCGCGTGGCGCGGGCCTGAGGCGGGTCCTGGCGCCGTCCCCTGTGGGACACTGACGGCGTGGACGCGCCCGATCGGAGTCCGCTCCTGCGGCAGCTGCCGAACGCCCTCACCACGCTGCGGCTCGCCGCGGTGCCGGTGTTCGCGGCGCTGATGCTGACCGCGGACGGGGCCGAGTCGCCCGCCGCCGCAGCCGTCTTCGCCTTCGCGGCCCTGACCGACTTCCTCGACGGCGAGCTGTCGCGCCGGCTGTCCGCGCAGTCCCGCTACGGCCGCATCCTCGACCCGATCGCCGACCGGCTCCTGATCGACGTGGCCGTGATCCTGCTGTACCTCGACGAGCGCCTGCCGCTCGCCATCCCGGTCCTGATCCTCGGCCGGGACGCGGTGCTGCTGACGTCGCTCCTGTTCCCCTGGGCCCGCGACCACGGCGTGCGGGTCAACCCGATCGGCAAGGCCGGGACGCTGGTGATGATGATCGGGCTCCTGCTGGCGATGGTCACGCCCCGCGGCAACGCGGCCACGGAGGTCGTCCTCTGGAGCGGCGTGATCCTGCTGCTCGCGGCCGGCGCGCTGTACGCGCGGGCCGTCCTGCGCGCCCGCGCCGGCTAACCCTCAACCCGCGCTAGACCCTTTTCGCCCGAGCGGTGTATGCTCCCGCGACGATGTTCTGCCAGGAATGCGGATACCGGAACGCCGCCACCGCGCACTACTGCGCGAAGTGCGGCACCCTGCTCGATCCCGACGCCCTGGACGACACCGCGACCTACCAGGGCGACACGGACACGCAGGAGGTGCCGGCCCAGCCGGGGCACGAGCTGCCGGCGGTCGTGATCCGCACGGGCGGCCGCGCGGGCGAGCACATCCCGCTGCGGCAGGCGCGCGAGACCATCGGCCGCGCCGGCGAGGCATCGATCCTGCTCGACGACGTGACGGTCTCCCGCCGCCACGCCGCGATCGAGCAGGAGGCCGACGGCCGCTACCTGGTCGACCTCGCGAGCCTCAACGGCACCTACGTGAACGCCCGGCGGATCGAGCGCGTGCGCCTGCGGGACGGCGACGAGCTGCAGATCGGCAAGTTCAAGCTGACGTACCTGGAGTGATGGGATGAGCGCCACCAGCGAGGAGAAGCCGCTCACCATCGGCGCCGTCTGCAAGGAGCTCAAGTCCGAGTTCGACGACGTGTCGATCTCGAAGATCCGCTACCTCGAGGAACAGAAGCTCCTGACGCCGCTGCGCACCCAGGGTGGCTACCGGCTCTACCGCCGCCAGGACGTCGAGCGCCTGCGCACGATCCTGCGGCTGCAGCGCGACGAGTTCCTGCCGCTGCGGGTGATCCGCCAGGAGATCGAGTCGGGCGGCGGCACGATCCCGCGCCCCCAGGAGCGCAAGGCGCGCATCCAGCAGCGCCAGATCCTCCAGCAGGAGGCGCGGCGCGTCGACCGCGCCGAGCTCGTGCGGGAGTCCGGCATCGACGACGAGTCGCTGGCGGAGCTCGTCTCCTACGGCATCGTCAGCCCGGACGTCGACGGCCTCTACAGCGAGGGCGAGGTCGAGATCGTGCGCATCTGCAAGCGGATGGCCGAGTACGGCCTCGGGCCGCGGCACGTGCGCCAGCTCCACACCGGGGTCCAGCGGGTCGCGGGCCTGCTCGACCAGGTGCTCGCCCCGTCGTTGCGCTCGCGCAACAGCCAGCGCCGCGAGCAGGGGCTCGACGAGCTCGCGCAGCTCGCCGGCCTCAGCGCGGAGCTGACCGAGCGCCTCCTGGTCCGCGACGTCTCGACCTGATCCGCGAGCGCCCGCTCCGCTAGGGTGCCGACATGCCCGACCTGCGCGCCCTGATCAGCGAGATCCCGGACTTCCCCAAGCCGGGGATCCTGTTCCGGGACCTGCTGCCGATCCTCGCGGATCCCGCGGCCGTGCGCCAGACCGTCGATGGCCTCGCCGCGTTCGCCCGCCCGCTCGCCCCCGACGTCGTGGTGGGCGCGGAGGCGCGCGGGTTCCTGTTCGGGCCGCTGCTCGCGCTGGACCTGGGCGTCGGCTTCGCCCCGGTGCGCAAGCCGGGCAAGCTGCCCGGGCCCGCGCACGCCGAGGCCTACGCGCTCGAGTACGGCGAGGGCACGCTCGAGCTCGCCGTCGACGCGATCCGCCCGGGCCAGCGGGCCCTGATCTTCGACGACCTGCTCGCCACCGGCGGCACGGCCGCCGCCAGCGTCGCGCTGGTGCGACGCGCCGGCGCCGAGCCCGTCGGCGCCTGCTTCGTCGCGGAGCTGCGCGGGCTCGACGGGCGCAGCCGGCTGGCGGACCTGCCCGTGCTCTCGCTCGTGGAGTACGAGGGCGCGTGATCCGACCGGCGGCCGCCGCCGACCTGCCCGCGCTGCACGCCCTCTGGGTGCGCTACCGCGAGGAGACGGGCGACGACGGCGGCCGGGATGCGGGGGCCTGGGAGCACTGGATGCT
>CAIQOY010000190.1 GCA_903873565.1 uncultured Actinomycetes bacterium | reverse complement strand
GTGCAGCGCCTCGACCTCGGGGCACGACCGCTTGGCCGCGCGGACGGCCTCCGCGTCCCAGAGGTCGCCGACGAGGCGCCGGTGGGCGGTGCCGATCACGGCCGCGACCGGCGCGAAGCGCTCGCAGATGGCCTCCACGCAGGGGCCGTCCGGGCCCGTGACGGCCTGGGCGACGGCCTCGAGGCCGGCGGCCCGCGCCGTCGCGCACATCGCCGTCGCCCGGCCCACGGCCTCGTGGCCGCTCTCGCCGGGGAGCAGCTCCGGGCCGAGCCCGTGGCCCATGGTCACGGTCATGCCGCCCTGCGTGGCCATGACCACGCGCTCCGCGCCGCGCTCCTGCGCCAGGGCGATCGCGCGGGCGGCGACGGCCCGGTCGCTGTCGGGGTCGGTGGAGTAGCCGAGGATGGTGGTCATGGACGAGTTGTACACCCGCCGCGCGCGCCCGGGGCGACGGGTCACCCGCACGGGGTTCGGCTAGCATCGCCCGCATGACGCTGCAGCTGAACGACCCCGACCTCCTCCGCCAGCAGGCCTACGTCGACGGGCAGTGGGTCGACGCCGACTCCGGCGCGACGTTCCCCGTCATCGACCCCGCGACGGGCGAGGCGATCGCCCACGTCCCGCGCATGGGCGCGGCGGAGACGCGGCGCGCGATCGAGGGCGCCGAGCGCGCCCGGACGGCGTGGGCGGGGCTCCTCGCCAAGGAGCGGGCGCGCCTCCTGCGGGACCTGGCCGACGCGATGCTCGCGAACGCCGACGACCTCGGGACGATCATGACCGCCGAGCAGGGCAAGCCGTTCGCCGAGGCGAAGGCGGAGGTCGCCTACGCGGCGTCCTTCTTCGAGTGGTTCGGCGAGGAGGCCAAGCGCGTCTACGGCGAGACGATCCCGGCGCCCATGCCCGAGCGGCGGATCGTCGTGCTGCGCCAGCCGATCGGCGTCACCGTCGGCATCACCCCGTGGAACTTCCCCTCGGCGATGCCGACCCGCAAGGCCGCGCCGGCGCTGGCCGTCGGCTGCCCGATGGTGCTCAAGCCCGCCGAGCAGACGCCGCTCAGCGCGCTCGCCGTGGCCGTCCTCGCCGAGCGCGTCGGCATCCCCGCGGGCGTCTTCTCGATCGTCACGGGCGACGCGGAGGACGCGCCCCTGATCGGCGGGGAGATGACCTCGAACCCGATCGTGCGCAAGCTCTCGTTCACCGGCTCGACCGAGGTCGGCAAGCTGCTGATGGAGCAGTGCTCGCGGACGGTCAAGAAGGTCTCGCTGGAGCTCGGCGGCAACGCGCCGTTCCTGGTCTTCGACGACGCCGACCTCGACGACGTGATCGCGGCGATCAACGTCGCCAAGTACCGCAACGCCGGCCAGACCTGCATCAGCGCCAACCGCGTGCTCGTGCAGGACGGCATCCACGACGCCTTCGTCGAGCGGATGGTGGACCTGTCGAGGACCGTCAACGTCGCGCCGGGCTTCGATCCGGCCGCGACGATCGGGCCCCTGATCGACGAGCCCGCGCTCGCGAAGGTCGCGCGCCACGTCGAGGACGCCCGCGCCCGCGGCGGCGAGGTCCTGGTGGGCGGCGGCGTGCACGAGCAGCACGGCCGCACCTTCTTCCTGCCGACCGTCATCACCGGCGCGGACATGAGCTGGCAGATGTCGAACGAGGAGACGTTCGGCCCGGTCACCGCCGTGCACCGCTTCGCGTCCGAGGCGGAGGCGGTGCGCACGGCCAACGACACGCCGTTCGGCCTCGCCGCCTACCTCTTCACCCGCGACCACGCCCGCATCTGGCGCGTGGGCGAGGCCCTCGACTACGGGATGATCTCGATCAACACCGGCTTCATCAGCGCGGCCGAGGCGCCCTTCGGCGGCGTCAAGGAGTCCGGCATCGGCCGCGAGGGCTCGCACCACGGGATCGAGGACTTCCTCGAGATGAAGTACCTGGCCTGGGCCGGGATCCGGGACGCCGGGTAGCGCCGCGGCCATGGCGGAGCGCGTCATCGTCGTCACGGGCGGGGCCCAGGGCATCGGCCGCGCGATCGCCGCGGGGCTCGCGGCCGACGGCGCCGCGGTCGTGGTCGCCGACCTCGCGGGGGCGGAGGCGGCCGCGGCCGCGCTCGGCGCGGATCACCACGGCGTGGCCGTCGACGTCTCGAGCCCGGAGGGGTGCGCGCAGATGGCCGCCGCCGCGCTCGAGCGCTACGGCCGCATCGACGGACTCGTCAACAACGCGGGCGTGTTCTCGTCGCTCGTGCCGACGCCGATGGAGGAGATCGACATCGACGAGTGGCGCCGCGTGATGGACG
>CAIQOY010000189.1 GCA_903873565.1 uncultured Actinomycetes bacterium | reverse complement strand
CCCCAACGCGATCCGCCCCGACCAGCGCATCACCGAGGGCAGCGTCACGCGCGACCTCGCCGACGCCCTGGACCAGCTGCACGAGCAGGAGCGCCGCGTGGTCGAGCTGCGCTTCGGCCTCGACGGCGAGGGCACCCGCACACTCGACGAGGTGTCGGCCGAGCTCGGCTGCACCCGCGAGCGGGTCCGGCAGGTCGAGGGCCGCGCGCTCAGCACCCTCGCCAAGGCCAACCCCGAGCTGCGCGAGTACCTCGCCCAGACCGCCTAGGCGGTCTGCGGTGAGGGCCCTCACGCCCCCGACCGCCGCGCGCCCGTAGAATCAGGCCCGTGACGGCCACCGAGGGGATGCGGGTCTACCGCTTCGAGGAGCCGATCGCGGACAGCCTCGGCCCGCGCCAGCCCCGGAGGAAGACCCGGCGGCGCGTGCCCTGGAAGGCCGCGCTCGGGATCCTCGCGCTCGCGGGCGTCGTCGCGGGCGCGGTCCTCTGGCTCGGACGTCCGACCGACGGGCTGATCCGGGAGGGCGTCCGTATCGACGGCGTCGACGTGGGGGGGATGAGCCCGGCGGAGGCCAAGGCCGCGGTCAAGGCGCACGGGGAGGAGGTCGTCGCGCGCGGACTGATCGTGGTGGCCGACGGCAACCGCTTCGCGATCGACACCGCGGCGATCGACCTGCGGCCGAACGCGGGCGCCGCGGTCAAGAAGGCGCTCGGCGAGCCGGACTTCGTCGACCGCGTGCGGATGCGGGTCGGGATGTTCGAGCCGGTCGACATCCCGCTGACGTTCCTGTTCAAGCGCAAGCCGTACATGAAGGCGACGCTGCCGATGCGCCAGGCCGTGACCTACGCGCCGCAGTCGGCCACGATCGCGCCGGACGGCCGGCGCTTCCCGGTCACCCCGGCCAAGGACGGCCGCGTCCCCAACATGGTCGCGCTGGGCACGGCCGTGCGCACCCTGTCCGTGAGTGGCCCCGTGATCGAGGTGCCGGTGAAGGCGGTGCCGCCGGCGATCTCCACCGAGCAGGCCGAGGAGCAGGCCGCGCGGGCCCGCACCTTCGTGTCCACGCGGCACAGCGTCGACCTCAAGGGCGACGTCAACCGCGTGCCCCAGGACGTGATCCGCCGCGCCGCCGACTTCCGCGTCGGCAAGCGCACGATCACCTTCCAGATCCGCCAGGGCCCGCTGCGGGCCTTCTTCTCGAAGCTGTACGGCAAGCGCGAGCGCGCGCCCCGCAACGCCGTCTTCACGATCAACAAGGACGGGATGGCCCGCATCATCGCGGGCCGCAACGGGCGCGGGGTGGACGTCGGCGGGCTCGTCGCCGCCTGGCAGGTCGACCCCTCGCAGACCCTGACCCCGATCACCTTCGGGCCGCGGGAGCCGGCCCTGACCACGGACGAGGCCCGCACGCTCGGCGTCAAGCAGATCGTGGGCGAGTTCTTCACGCCGTACTCGGGCGGGGCCCGCGTGACCAACATCAAGCGCGCGGCGGAGATCCTCGACCAGATGATCATCCCCGCCGGCGCGACGTTCTCCCTCAACGAGGCGCTCGGCGAGCGCACCGAGGCGCGCGGGTTCGTCGAGGCGCCGATGATCGGCGAGGGCAACATCCTCAAGGACGCGGTCGGCGGCGGCGTCTCCCAGGTCGCCACCACGGTCTTCAATGCGGCCTTCTTCTCGGGCCTCAAGCTGATCGAGCACACGCCGCACTCGTTCTGGATCGACCGCTACCCGAAGGGCCGCGAGGCCACGGTGTCGTGGGGCGGCCCCGAGCTGATCTTCCAGAACGACTGGAAGGCACCGGTCGTGATCCTCACGAAGACGACCTCCGACGGGCTGACGGTGCGCTTCCTGTCCGACCCGCTGGGCCGGAAGGTCGAGGCGATCGAGGGCGAGCCGTACTCGATGTCCAAGCCCAAGGTGATCCGCCAGCGCGACCTGACGCTGCCGCCGGGCACGAAGAAGATCGTGCAGCCGCTCGGCTACCCGGGCTTCTGGATCAAGTACGGCCGGCGCGTCTACAAGGACGGCAAGCTGCGGTCCAAGCAGAACTGGGTCTGGCGCTACTTCCCCGAGAACAAGGTGATCGCCTTCGGGCCGAAGCTGCCGCGCCAGCCGGAGGAGGAGGGGGTCCAGGAGGATCCCGCCGCGACGACCGAGGGCGGGGGAGGGGCGGACGGCGGCGCCGCGGATCCGGCCGCAGAGGTCGTCCCCGAGGGCGCGACCTAGGCGCCGAGCGGCTGCGTCTGCGGCAGCGCGATGCCGTCGCCGGACTGGCTGATCCGGCGGTTCATGGCGCGCTCGGCGGCGCGCTGCAGGGACTCCGACATCGACGGCGTGACGACGCCGGTGTTGGCCAGCGTCTCCACGTTGAGGCCCTCGTTCACGGCGAGCGCGACGGTGGCGATGATCTCCGAGGCGCGGTAGCCGACGATCGAGCCCCCGAGCAGCGTGCCGGTGGTCGGGTCGGTGATCAGCTTGATCATGCCCTCGCGCCAGCCGGAGATGACGCCGCGCGGGTTCGCGCCGAGGTAGTGCTTGGTGACGTCGATCGTGCGCGCCTCGCGCGCCGCCGTGTTCTCGGTCAGCCCGACGGTCGCGACCTCGGGCCGCGTGAAGATCGTCCAGGCCACGTTGTCGAGCCGGATCGGCGCCTCGATGGCGCCGAAGGCGTGCAGGGCGGCGTGGCGGCCCTGCATGGCGCCGGTGGAGGCGAGCATCATGCCCCCGGCCACGTCGCCGGCCGCGTAGATGCCCTCGGCGGTGGTGCGCAGGTGCCCGTCGACCACGATCGCGCCGCGCTCGTCGAGGTCGACGCCGACCGCCTCGAGCCCGAGGCCCGCGGTGTTCGCGCGCTGGCCCATGCAGACGATGGCGTGGGTGCCGCGGAAGACGCGCCCGTCCTCGGCGCGCACGGCGACGCCGTCCTCGTGCGCGTCGATCTCGACGATGCGCGCGTTCATCTGGATCTCGATGCCGCGCGCGAGGAACGCCTCCTGCACCAGCTCGGCGACGTCCTCGTCCTCGGCGGGGAGGACCTGGCTGCGGGCGGACAGCAGCGTGACCTGGCTGCCCGACGAGGCGTAGAACTCGGCGTACTCGCAGCCGGTGGCGCCGGCGCCGACCACGATCAGGTGCTCGGGCGTCTCGCGCCGGTCCAGGACCTCGCGCGTCGTGAACACGCGCTCGTGGTCGATCTCGGCGAACGGCGGCTGCCACGGGCTGGCGCCGGTCGAGACGAGCAGCGTGTCGTACTCGACCTCCTGCTCGTAGCCGTCGCAGGCCACGACGATCCGGCCGGGCGCGACGATGCGGCCGCGGCCGTGGATCGTGCGCACGCTCGTCTCCGCGAGGCGGTCGCGGATCCCGCGCGACTGGTGCGT
>CAIQOY010000188.1 GCA_903873565.1 uncultured Actinomycetes bacterium | reverse complement strand
CTTGACGAGGGCGAGGCCGAGGCCGGAGCCGGGGCCGGTGCGCGAGGCCTCGCCGCGGTAGAAGCGCTGGAAGACGAAGGGGAGGTGCTGGGCCGGGATCCCGATCCCGTCGTCCCGCACGCTGAGGACGGCCATGCCGTCGGCGCTCGTGAGCACGACCTCGACGGCGGCACCCTGGCCCCCGTGGAGGAGCGCGTTGTCGACGAGGTTCTGGACGACGACCTCGCAGAGCCGGACCGCCACGGGGACCTCGATCGCATCGGGGATCGAGACGCGGATCACCCGCCCGCGCCCCAGCCGACGGCTGCGCGCGTCGTCCACGACCCCGCGCACGACGCCGGCGAGGTCCGCGATGCCGTCGGCGACCGCGAGGCGGCCGCGGTCCAGGGCGGCGAGCAGCAGCATCTCGTCGATCAGCCGGCGCATGCCCTCCACCTCGTTCTCGATCTGGACGGCGAGCTCCGCGCGGTCCTCGTCGATGTCGGGGAGGGCGAGGGTCTCGGCGAGCCCCAGGATCCGGGCCAGCGGCGTTCGCAGCTCGTGGGAGACGGCGGCGGAGAACGTGCGCCGGGCCTCCTCGAAGTCGACGTCCTCCGTGATGTCGATGACGCTCGCGATCACCCCTCCGTCCCACGGCGCCGCCGCCACCCGCAGCGTGCGCGGCGGATCGCCGATCGTGACCACCTCGCGCGTCGCGATCGCCGGGCCGGCGGCCTCGATGATGTCGGCGAGCGATGCGGAGTAGGAGCGAACGGCGGCGCCGGCTTCGAGGCCAGCCAGGAGCCGGGTCGCGGGCTCGTTGAGGAGGGCCGCTCGACCATCGCCGCCGACGAAGAGCAGCCCCACCGGGACGACGGCGAAGAGGCGATCCAGCTCCACGGGCTGCTCGGCCGGCTGCGCCGGCACGTGGGCGACCTGGCGGCGACGGCGGATGTCGACCGCGAGCAGCACCGCCACGATCGCGGCGGCCGCGAGCAGCAGGGCCGTCTCGGTCGTCACGCGACCAGCATAGGCGGGCCACAGGGGCGCGTGCCTCCTACACCGCTTCGATACCGCACCGCCACCGCAGCGCAACCCAACGCGGACGTCCGCTCCCGTAGCGTGACCGCATGCCGAGCATCCTCGTGATCGAGGACGACCCTGTCCTCGGGAAGGCCATGGTCACGCACCTGCGCCACGCGGGCTACGACGTGGATCTCGCCGAGGACGGGGAGCGCGGCCTGCGGCGGATGCAGCACCACCGGCCCGACGTCGCGGTGATCGACCTGATGCTCCCGGGCGTCGACGGCTGGTCCGTGACCGAGACGATCCGGCGCGAGCACGGCGGCGTCCCGGTGATCGTCGTGTCCGCGCGCGGGTCGGAGCACGACAAGGTGCACACCCTCGAGATCGGCGCCGACGACTACCTCTCGAAGCCGTTCGGGATGCGCGAGCTGGTCGCCCGCATCGAGGCCCTGATGCGCCGCTCCAAGCTGATCGCCACCACCGTCCCGCGCGGCGAGGTGATCGTGGTCGAGGGCCTGCGCGTCGACCCGAACCTGCAGCGGGCGTTCGTGCGCACCGCGACCGGGCAGACCCCGGAGGCCTGGGAGGACGCCCAGCTGACGCCGACCGAGTTCCGCCTGATCGTGGCCCTCGCCCGCGAGGAGGGCGTCGCCCTGAGCCGCGACGAGCTCCAGCGTCGGGTCTGGGGGACCCCCTACCGCTACCGCGACCGCACGGTCGACGTCTGCGTGCGCAAGATCCGCGAGAAGGTCGACCGCCGCAGCCCGACCCACGACTACGTGCACACGCACTACGGGGTCGGCTACCGCTTCGCCGCTGAACCGTCCTGAGCCGCCCCGACCCGGCGATACACTGGGCCGGTGCTTGAGATCGGCAGCTCCCTGCGCTCGGCCCGCGAGGGCCGCGGCCTCTCCCTCGACGACGCCGCCGAGGCGACGAAGATCCGCCCGGCGTACCTCGCGGCGATCGAGGACGAGGCCTTCGAGCGGCTGCCCGGGCCGACGTACGCGCGCGGGTTCCTGCGCGCCTACGCCGAGTTCCTGGGCGTCGACGCCCAGCCCCTGATCGACGAGTTCTCCGAGCGCTTCGCGACGGCCCCGTGGGAGCTCGACGAGGACGTGATGTTCCCGCGCCGGCGCGGACCCCGCGCCGAGGCGCGGGCCAGCCGGGCGTCGGGCATGATCGTGGTCGCGATCGCGGGCATCGTGGCCGTCGCGGTGCTCGTGGTGATCGCCTCCACCTACCCGTCGACGCGTGAGACGCCGTTGCCGGCCACGGACGCCGGCACGACGGTCGTGACCGTGACGGAGGCCGCGGTCAACCCGGTGGCCACCGCGGTGACCGCCGCGACCGAGCCGCAGACCACGGCCCAGCAGGCGCCCGTGACGCTGCGCCTGAAGCCGCTGGCCCAGGTCACGGTGACCGTGCGGGCCCTCGACGAGCCGGACGCCATCCCGCCGATCTTCCAGGAGGAGATCGAGCCGGACGAGGACGCGCCGCAGGGGATCCTCGTGCCGCGCTCCACGACCGGCTACTCGGTGCGGCTGGACCGCCCCGGCACGCTCGTCCTCGAGGTCAACGGCAAGCAGGTGGTGCCCGGCGAGTCCGACACCCTGCTGACCATCGACCCGGATGGGCGCGTGGCGGCCGCCGAATGAGCCGCCGCACCGCCGCCGTCCTCGTCACGGGGTCCGAGATCCTGCTCGGCCGCACCCAGGACCGCAACAGCGGCACGCTGGCCCGCTCGCTCGACCTGCACGGCGTCCGGCTCGAGCGCGTGGTCGCCGTCGACGACCGCGAGGAGCACCTGCGCGCCGCCCTGCGCGAGCTCGTGGACGGCGGCTACGACCTCGTCATCACCTCGGGGGGCCTCGGCCCCACCCATGACGACCGCACCGTCGCGATGGTCGCCGAGGCCACCGGCCGCCCGCTCGTCCTCGACGAGGGCGCGCTGGCCGAGATCACGGAGATCGTGACGGGCTACGCGGCCGCCCGCGGGGTGGAGGTCGAGCTGCTCCTGCCCGGCGCGCGCAAGCAGGCGATGGTGCCGGAGGGCGCGCACGTGCTGTCGCCGTCGGGCACCGCGCCGGGCGTCATCGTGCCCGGGCCGACGACGGTCGTCGTGCTGCCCGGGCCGCCGACCGAGCTGCAGGAGGTGTGGGGGAGGGCGCTCGCCCATCCCGCGCTCGCCGACCTCCTCGGGGCCCGGCCCGAGCGCCGCATCCTGCGCATCTGGAGCGTGCCGGAGTCGACGGTGGCGCGCCGCTTCGAGGAGCTGGGCGGCGACGGCGCGGGCACCGAGACGTCGATCTGCGCGTCCCGCCTCGAGGTGGAGGTGGTGATCCGCTACGGCCCCGACGAGGCCGCGGCGGCCAACGCGCTCGCCGACGGCATCGCCGCCGAGTTCGGCGACGCCGTCTACGCGCAGGACGACGCCTCGCTCGAGGAGCGCGTCGTGCGCGGCCTCGCCGAACGGGGCTGGACGATCGGGACCGCGGAGTCCTGCACCGCCGGACTCGTCTCGGCGCGCCTCGCATCCGTCCCGGGCGCCTCGGAGGCCCTGCTCGGGGGCGTCGCCGCCTACGCCAACGCGGTCAAGCACGATCTCGTCGGCGTGCCGGAGGAGCTGATCGCGGCGCACGGCGCGGTGTCGGCGGAGGTCGCCGTGGCGCTCGCCGAGGGCGTGCGGGCGCGGCTCGGCTGCGACGTCGGCGTGGGGATCACCGGGGTCGCGGGGCCCGGCGGGGGTACGGATGCGAAGCCCGTCGGCCTCGTGCACATCGCGGTCGTGGGACCCGACGCGCGCGAGACCCTCGAGCGCCGCTTCCCGGGCGATCGCGAGGCGGTGCGCACCAACTCCGCGACGGCCGCGCTGCACCTCGTGCGGCTGCTCCTCGACGCGTCCTGAACCCGTCGCATCCCCGCGCGTAAGCGTCCGGCTCGGCGGGCATACTCTCCCTACGCACACGCAGTCTTTCCACCCGGCGCGCGCCGGCAGGGGGTCAACCATGAGCGAACGCGAGAAGGCCGTCGATTCGGCCCTCCAGCAGATCGAGAAGCAGTACGGGAAGGGTGCGGTCATGCGCCTCGGCGACGAGACGCGCGCGCCCGTCGCGGCGATCTCCACCGGCTGCCTGGGCCTCGATCTCGCCCTCGGCGTCGGCGGCCTGCCGCGCGGGCGGGTCTGCGAGATCTTCGGGCCGGAGTCGTCGGGCAAGACGACGCTGGTCTACCACGTGATCGCCGAGGCCCAGCGCCGCGGCGGCGTCTGCGCGTTCATCGACGCCGAGCACGCGATGGACCCGACCTACGCCCGCAACATCGGCGTCGACATCGACAACCTGCTCGTGTCGCAGCCCGACAACGGCGAGCAGGCGCTGGAGATCGCCGAGATGCTGATCCGCTCGGGCGGCCTCGACGTGGTCGCCATCGACTCCGTCGCCGCGCTCGTGCCCAAGGCCGAGATCGAGGGCGAGATGGGCGACTCCTTCGTCGGCCTGCAGGCGCGACTGATGAGCCAGGCGCTGCGCAAGCTGACCGGCGTCCTCAACCGCACCGGCACCGTGGCCATCTTCACGACCCAGCTGCGGGAGAAGATCGGCGTCATGTTCGGCTCGCCGGAGACCACGACCGGCGGCCGCGCGCTCAAGTTCTACTCGTCGGTGCGCCTCGACATCCGCCGCATCGAGACCCTCAAGGAGGGGCAGGACGCCGTCGGCAACCGGGTGCGCGTCAAGGTCGTCAAGAACAAGGTCGCGCCGCCGTTCCGCCAGTCGGAGTTCGACATCATCTACGGCTCCGGCATCTCGTGGTCGGGCAGCGTGCTCGACGTCGCCCTCGAGGACGACATCATCGAGAAGTCGGGCTCCTACTTCTCCTTCGAGGGCGAGCGCCTCGGGCAGGGCCGCGCCAACGTGCGCGCCTTCCTCGATGAGCATCCCGACATCCTCGCGACGATCTGCCGCCGCATCGAGGAGAAGGAGGGCGTGCAGATCACCGGCGGGCCGACCGGCCAGGCGGCCGAGGCGCCGATCGCCGCGGAGGTCGTCGAGGCCGCCGCCGCGGAGGCCGAGGCCGACGAGGCCGTCGCCGCCGAGGGCTAGGCCCCGGTGCCCGCGCGCGTCGTGACCGCGGTCGCGCCGCGCGACGACCAGCGGCTCGCCGTCGAGCTCGACGGCG
>CAIQOY010000187.1 GCA_903873565.1 uncultured Actinomycetes bacterium | reverse complement strand
GGGTCTCGGTGCTGGGCACGATCGCGCCCTTCGCGATGCTGATCGCCGGCGTGCGCCGGATCGGCGCCGACGGCGCCAGCGTGACGGCGATGATCGAGCCGATCCTCGCGGGCGCGGTGGCCTGGGTCCTGCTCGGCCAGTCCCTCTCCCCGCTGCAGATCCTCGGCGGGCTCGTGGTGCTGGTGGCGGTGGCGTGGGCGCAGGTCAGCCGCGCCCGGGCGGAGGCCCCCGCCGCCCGGGAGACGTGAGGGCAACGGCCCGAGGCGGGTGCGGTACGGTTGCCCCGACCCGAGGGAGGACGGCGGAATGGATCGGCCGACGGCAGGCAGGACGGTTCGGCGTGTCCTCCTCGCAGTCGCGGCCGCCTGCGCATCCGCCGCGTTGGCCGCTCCCGTGGGGCTGGGTGCCACCGCATCCCCCTTCGGGACCACGGGGGCCGGCCCGATCGCGATCGAGCTCGACGCCGACGGCAACGTCTACGTCGCGAACGACGTCGCCGGAAGCGTCAGCAAGCTGCTCCCGAACGGCGCATCGGCGGGGGGCGCCTGGCCGGTCGCGGTCGGCGACCCGCGGGCGCTCGCGATCGACGGCGCCGGCGCCGTCCACGTCACCAGCGTGTCGGGTGACCGCGTCGCGAAGCTGACTTCCGCCGGTGCCGCGGCGGGCGCCCCATGGCCGGTCGCCACCGGAGACTCCCCGCTGGGGATGGCACGGGACCGGGACGGCAACCTCTACGTCGCCAACCTCCTCGGCAACTCCGTGACCAGGATCACCGCGGCCGGCAGCGCGTCGCTGTTCGCGAGCACCGGGGCCGGCTCCTCGCCGTACGACGTGGCCGTCGACCAGGCCGGGAACGTCTACACCGCCAACTGGAACAACGACACCGTCTCCAAGTTCACGCCGAGCGGGTCCTCGGCCGGCGCGCCGTGGCCCGTCGCCCTTCCGACCAACGCCAATCCATGGAGCCTGATCGTGGACTCCGAGGGCAACGTCTACACCGCGAACGAGGGTCTGCACAGCGTCAGCAAGATCAGCCCGGCCGGGATCCCGGCCGGCGGGGCGTGGCCGGCCAATCTGGGTTCGAACGCCGGGCCGCAGGCGCTCGTGCTCGACTCGGCGGGGAGCATCTACACCGCCAACACGGGCAACGCGACGGTCAGCAAGGTCACCGCCGCCGGCGCGGTCACCCCCGCCTTCGTCGGCCCCTCGGGCGGTCTCAACGCGCCCGACGCCATCACCATCGACGCCGAGGGCCGGCTCTACGTCGCGAGCTACCTCGCGAACACCGTGGTCCAGGTGATCCCGGCCGCCGGAGACATCCAGCCGGCGCCGCCCGCCGTGCCCGTCGCCCCGAACGCCACCGCCGGCGACGCGGCGGCCGTCGTCGAGATCGTCCCCAACGCCGCCGACCGCCGCTACGGCACGCCGTCGTCCTACGCGATCACCGCCGTCCAGGCCCCCGCGCTCGGCTGCACGATCACCGCGCCGGCCACCGCGTGCACGGTCACGGGGCTGGCCAACGGCAGCGCCTACACCTTCACCGCGCGTGCGCGGCTGAACGCGGAGCAGTCCGGCCCGTCGCCCGCGTCGGCCGCGGTCACCCCCACCGCGCCGGCCGCCGCCGTCCCCGCGAACGCGTTCACCGTCGCCGTGGCGCGCGGCCGGGGGCGCACGCTGGTCACGCGGGTGACGGTGCCCGGTCCGGGGGCGATCACGCAGATCGGGACGCGATCCGCCGGCCGCGCGCGGGTGACGGCCTGCCGCAGCGCCGCGCGCACGGCCACGGCGGCCGGCACCGTCTCCGTGACCTGCGCCCTGACGCCGCGCACCCGCGCCCAGCGCCGATCCTCCGCGGTGGTCGTGCGCCTGTGCACGACGTTCACGCCGACGGGCGGCACGTCGGGCACGCGCTGCCGCGACGTCCGGCTCCAGCGCCTGCGCTAGCGCGCGCGGCCCCGCCTCAGCCGTTCAGGATCAGGTCGGCGCACTTCTCGCCGATCATGTGCACGCCGACCACCGGGTTGACGGTGGTCAGGGCCGGGAAGATCGCCCCGTCGGCCACGCGCAGGCCCTCGACGCCCTTGACCCGCAGGTCGGGGCCGACGACGGTCGTCGGATCGTCGACGGCGCCGATCTTGCAGCCGCCGAGCGGGTGGTAGACGGTGTGATGCACGGAGCGGCCGTAGGCCGAGAGGTCGGCCCGGGAGGTGATCTTCGGACCCGGCGCGACCTCGCGCTTGATCCAGTCCTTGAAGGGGCCGGTGGCGGCGACCTCGCGCGCGATCTCCAGGCCGTCGACGATCGTCTGCTCGTCGTAGCCGTCGGGGTCCGTGAAGTAGCCGAAGTCGATGGCCGGCTGGATGTCGGGGTTCTTCGAGAGCAGCCACAGCCGCCCGCGCGACTTCGTGCGCGGGATGTTCGGGGTCATGCACATGCAGTAGCGCTCGTCCGGCACCGGGTACCCGTGCCGCTCCGTGTTGAGCGTGAACGGCAGCTGGTAGGTGTGGAACATCAGGTCGGGCCGGTCGTCCTCCTTGAGGCGGTTGACGAACAGCCCGCAGTCCGCGCCCATCGCCGTCTGCGGCCCGAGCGGCTTCTTGAGCTCCCAGATGATGATCGACTCGGGGTGGTCGAGGATCTCGCCGCCGACGCTCGGCAGGTCGTGCTGGACCTCGATGCCGAGCTCGCGCAGGTCGTCGGCCGGGCCGATGCCGCTGAGGAGCAAGAGGCGCGGCGAGTCGATCGCCCCGGCGCAGAGCACGATCTCCTCGCGCGCCGTGTAGGTGACCGGGCCGTCGGGGCCGACGCAGTCCACGGAGCGGGCGCGCGTGCCCTCCAGGCCGATGCGCAGGCAGCGCGTGTCGCAGATCACGTGCAGGTTCGCGCGCGTGTCCATGATCGGGTGCAGGTAGGCGACGCTCGACGAGGAGCGCGTGCCGGTGTCGGGGTCGTAGGCCACGTCGAAGAAGCCGGCGCCGTCGTGGAAGGGCCGCGCGTTCCAGTCGGGCTGGCGCTCGACGCCGGTGGCCGCGACGGCGGACTCGATCCAGTCGGGCAGGATCGGGTCGCGGTCCTGCTCGGGGACGATCTGGTGCTGGTTCGGGAGCTTGGCGTACCACTGCTCCATGCCGGCGCCCTCCCAGCCCGTGGCGCCCTGCGCGGCCCAGTCGTCCCAGTCGCCGGGCAGCGGCTTGAACCAGATCATCGTGTTGTGCGAGGAGCAGCCGCCGAGCACACGCGCGCGGCTGTGCACGATGTGCGAGTTGCCGCGGGGCTGGTGCTGGGTGGTGTACGCGTAGTCGAGCGGGCCCTCGAGCAGCTCGAGCCAGCGCTTGATCTTCAGCACCTCGTCGAACTGCCGGTCGTCGGGGCCGGCCTCGATGATCGCCACCTGCAGGTCGGGGTTCTCGCTCAGGCGGGCGCCGATCACGGCTCCCGCCGTGCCGCCGCCGACGACGATGTAGTCGAACTCCGTGGCCATCCCGCTCCCCTTCCCGTGCGTACGGGGGAAGCGTACCCCGTGCGGGGCGTCCTGTCAGGGACCGCTCAGGCCGCGATGCGCCGGCCCGACGGCTTGACGCGCAGGATGCGGGCCACGCGGTCGGGCAGGTACCAGTTGGCGTCGCCCGCGATCTGCATGAAGGCGGGCACGAGGATCATCCGGATCAGGGTCGCGTCGATCAGGATCCCGGCGGCCAGGCCGAGCCCGAACTGCTGGAAGGCCGACAGGGACCCGAGCAGGAAGCCGCCGAAGGCGGCGACGAGGATGATCGCCGCGGCGGAGACGATGCGGCCCGTGCGCTGGAGCCCCTGGGCCACGGCGTCCGCGTTGGAGAGGCCGCGGTCGTAGAGCTCGCGCATGCGGGTGACGAGGAAGACCTCGTAGTCCATCGACAGGCCGAACAGCATCGCGAACAGGAAGATCGGGATCCACGCCTCGATCTGCCCGACCGCCTGGATGCCCGCCCACTCCCCCCAGCCCTCCTGGAACACGAGCACGAGCAGCCCGTAGGCGGCGGCCACGCTGAGGACGTTGAGGATCACCGCCTTGAGGGGCAAGAGCAGCGACCGGAAGGCGCGCACCAGCAGGATGTAGCTGGTCACCAGCACGAACAGGACGAGCCACGGGAAGGCCCCGTAGGCGCGGTCGATGAAGTCGATGCCGGCCGCGGGCCCGCCGCCGACCAGCACCGCGGTCCCGGCCGGGAAGCCGGCGGCCGGCACGGTCTCGGCGCGCAGCCGGCGCGCGAGCTCCTGGCTGGCCTCGGCGCCGTACTGGTCGCGCGAGGCCGCGGTGACGAGGGCGTAGCGGCCCGACGGGTCGACGAGGCCCAGGGCGACGGCCTCCTGGCGCGCCGCGGGCGTGTCGCCCTCGGCCAGCAGGTCGGTCGGCGCGGCCACGGCGGTCGGCTGCTCCCCGACCTCGGGGTCCTCGCGCAGGAGCGCGGCCAGGCGGCCGATCGCCGCCGCCTGCTGCGGTGCCCAGACGCCGTCGGGGCGTCCCGTGTCGACCACGATCTGCGAGGGCGCGAGCGGGCCCGCGCCGACCGCGTCCTCGAGCTTGAGCATGCCCGCGACGCTCTCGACCTCGGCCGGCAGGCCGTCGTTGGAGCCGGGCGTCAGCGAGATCCCGAAGGTGGGGATGGCGAGCGCCACGAGGATGGCCGAGCCCGTGACGAGGAACGGCCACGGCCGGCGCATGATGGCGCCGCTCAGGCGCACCCAGAAGCCGGTCTCCCCCTCCTCCTCCATGCGCCGGCGCAGCACGCGCCGCGGCACCACCCGCAGGTAGCCGAGCCGGTGCCCGAGGATGCTGAGGAGCGCCGGCAGGAGCGTGACCGCGGCGAAGATCGAGATCAGCGGGATCACGAGCCCGCCGATGCCCATGGAGCGGATGAAGGGCAGGGGCAGCACGATCAGCCCGGCCAGCCCGACGGCGACCGTCAGGCCGCTGAAGACGACGGCGTGCCCCGCGAAGCGCATCGTGGGGCGCAGCGCCTCGCGCACGTCGTCGCGGTCCAGGCGCACCAGCCGCGGCTCGCCGTCGGGGCCGGCGCGCTCGGCCTGGATGCGGTGCATCTCCTCCCGGAAGCGGTACACGACGAGCAGGGAGTAGTCGACCGCGATCCCGATGCCGATCAGGGTCACGAGGTTCGTGACGTAGATCGCCATGTCGATCTGGTGCGCCGCGATCCAGACGATGCCGAGGGTCGTGGGCACCGTGGCCAGCGCGAAGACCAGCGGGACGAAGGTGGAGATGATCGTCCCGAAGATGAACAGCAGGACGAACGCGGCGATCGGAACGGCGATCGCCTCGCCGCGGATCAGGTCGCGGTCCACGACGGGCTGCAGATCGCGGTTGATGGCGGTCTGCCCGCTGAGGTAGGCGACGCCCCCCTCCACCTCGCCGATCGCGGCCCGCATCTCCTCCACCCGGAGCTGGGCCTGCGCGGGCTCGAGGGTCGTGCCGATCGGGGCGTAGGCGAGCGCGCCCGCGGTCTGGACGGGGCCGACCTGGGCGTCGCCCAGCGCCTCACCGCCGCGCGCCGCCGCGGCCTGCGTGGCCTCCACCAGCGCGGCGTCGGCGGCCTCGCCGTCCCGGTCCTCGACGATCAGGAGGAAGGTCGAGTCGCCGCGCTGCCCGAACTCCTCCTGCAGGGTCTCGAGGACCGCCGTGGAGTCGGTGTCCGGCAGGTCGAAGCGGTTCGAGAGGAGGTCGGAGAGGTTGCGGCTCGCGACCAGCGAGATCGCGACCAGCACGATCCAGCCGATCACGATCGGCCAGCGCAGGCGGTCGGTGAGGTCTGCGATGCGCTCCATGGGGGAAACGGGGCGGCGGTGCGCCCTGCAGTGTTTCGCAGGCGCCCCCGATCAGGCGCAATCGGCGAGCGCCAGCTGGGCCGCGATCTTGCCGCTCAGGAGCACGAGCGGCAGGCCGCCGCCCGGATGCGCGCTGCCCGAGGCCAGGTACAGGCGCGCGGCGGCCGGGGAGGCGTTGCGCGGGCGCAGGAACGCGGCCCGCGGCCCCATCGAGGGCGCCATCGTCTCTTGCTGGTCGCCGCCGTGCTGCTCGGCAGTTCGGTGCTGGTGTTCTTCCAGACCGCGCTGCGGCGACAGACGCTGGCGGGGCCGTTCGCGATGCGGCTGCGCTGGAACTTCCACCGCCGCATGCTGGCGCAGAGCCTCAGCTTCTACCACGACGAATTCGCCGGCCGTGTCGCCGCGAAGCTGATGCAGACCGCGCTCGCCGTGCGCGACACCTGGTTCACGGTGACGGACATCCTCGTCTACGTGTTCGTGTACTTCATCACCATGGTGTTCGTGGCCGGCAGCTTCAGCGAATGGCTGCTGGCGCCGTTCCTCGGTTGGCTGGTGCTCTACGTGGCCAGCCTCGTCCACTTCGTGCCGCGCCTCGCCCGCGCCTCGCAGTCGCAGGCGGACGCCCGCTCGCTGATGACGGGGCGCGTGACGGATGCCTACACCAACATCACCACCGTCAAGCTGTTCTCGCATACCGAACGGGAAAGTGCCTACGCGCGGGGCGGCATGCAGGAGTTCCTGGCCACCGTCCACGAGCAGATGCGCAAGATCAGCGGCTTCGAGGTGGTGAACCACACGCTCGGCATGTTGCTCATTCTGGGTTCGCTCGGGGCGGCGCTGTGGCTGTGGTCTGCGGGC
>CAIQOY010000186.1 GCA_903873565.1 uncultured Actinomycetes bacterium | reverse complement strand
CTACGCGGGCTTCTTCGCCGGCACGCTGCTGTACTTCGCGACCCGCGACCTGATCCCGGGCGCGCGCCGCGGCGGCAGCGCCCGCACGGCCTTCGCGACGGTGCTGATCGGCGTCGTCGGGATGTGGCTGCTCGGCGTCGCGGGGATCTGAGGCCCGCGCCCGGCGCGGATCAGTAGTCGTCGGGGCGCGGCGGCCACCAGCCGTACAGCGCGATCGCCCAGTGGAGCGCGATGCCGGTCAAGCCGGTGGTCGTCGGGGCCGTCGTGGTCTGGCCGGACGCGGCCTGCGCCGGCAGGCCCTGCGGCCAGGTCGTCGCGGTCAGGGTGATGGGCCCCGCCCCGGCCGCGTAGGACGCGCCGCTGGCCGAGGTTCCCGTCCCGAACGGCACCGCGCCCTGCAGGTCGGGGAGCTGGAAGTTCTGGTACCCGTCCCCGCCGAAGTCCGTCCCGACCAGCGAGAAGAGCGCGACGTTCTGCATCAGGGGCAGCGTCTGCCCCAGGCAGAGCGCGGTGTTGCGCGGCGCGAACAGGCCCGCCGTCGCGCCGACCGAGGCGATGTAGTCGTCGGCGTTCATCGTCAGTACGGCCGCGGGGGGAAGATCCCGATCAGGGTCAGGGCCCAGTTGAGGGCGACGCCGTTGATGCCGCCTGCGATCGGCAGGGTCGCCGTGCCCCCGGGTGCGACCGCGGCGGGGTTGCCGCCGGGCCACGACTGCGCGGTCAGGGGCGCCTGCGGCTGGCCCAGGACCCAGGTGGACGACGTGCCCGGCTGGGTTCCCGTGCCGAACGGCACGGCGCCGACCAGGTTGGGGAGGGCGAACGTCGTCTGGCCGTTGCCGCCGTAGACGTTCTGCAGGAGGTAGAACAGCGCGGTGTTCTGCGCGACCGACAGCGTCTGGCCCTGGCACAGCGCGGTGTTGGCCGGGGCGTAGCTGCCGGCGGTGACGCTGACGGACCCCATGTAGTCGTCGGAGGTCATGGCCTACGACCCCGTCGGGGTGAAGCGGTTGATGATCGTCTGGTAGACGTCGGGGGCGACCTCCGAGATGAGCAGCGGGAAGCGCTTGCCGTTCGCCGTGGCGGTGAAGGTGCCGTGCCCGAGCTTGGCGCCCTTCGTGCGCTGCATCAGCACGGAGAAGCCGCCGCCCCAGTCCTTGGAGCCGCGAGCGGCGCCCTCGGCGTGGCGCAGGGGCTGCACGTCGACGACCCGGCACGTCATCGAGCTGGCGCCGTCGGCGAGCACGACCGTCGCCTGCGCGCGGTCGAAGTTGGAGCGATGGTAGTGCGGGTGGTGGCGCTTGACCGCGACGTCGGGCTCGGCGTGCAGGAGGGGCGAGCCCGTGGCGCCGGTCGGCTCAGCCGACGCGACACCGGGGAGCGCGGCGAGGGCCGCGGCACCCGCGAGGCCGGCGGCGCCGAGGATCACGCCGCTGCGGCTGACCGCCGGCGCGTCGGGGGAGTGATCGGTGGGTTCCATGGCCCGAACGTACCAGCAGGACTGGACGCGAACCCGTGCGCGGTGTGCCGGCTCGCCGACGGTCCGTAAGCGCCCCGTCGCGATCGGCGACAGGTGGGCGCGCGGTCGCCGCCGACCGCGCAACTAGCCTGACCACCATGGCCCGAACCGCCACCCGCTACTCCTGCACGGCCTGCGGCGGGACCCTGCCCAAGTGGGAGGGCCGCTGCCCGGCCTGCGAGGCCTGGGGCTCCGTGCAGGAGGAGCGCGCGAGCCTGTCGCCGCGCGGGCGCGAGCCGGCCCCGGCGGTGCCCGTGGTGGCCCTGGCCGACGTCTCGGCCGACGAGGCCGAGCGCATCCCGACCGGGATCGGCGAGCTCGACCGCGTGCTCGGGGGCGGCATCGTGCCGGGATCCCTGGTCCTGCTCGGCGGCGAGCCCGGCGTCGGCAAGTCGACGCTCCTGACGATGGCGCTGGCCGCGATCGCGGAGCACCGCGACGCCCTGCTGGTGACCGGCGAGGAGTCGGCCGCCCAGGTGCGCCTGCGGGCCGAGCGGATCGGCGGCGCCGGGCGCATCCGCGTCGTGCCCGAGACCGACCTCGACGCCGTCTGCGCGACGATCGCCCACGAGCGGCCGGCCGTCTGCGTCGTCGACTCCGTCCAGACCCTCTGGACCGCCGACCTCGGCTCCGCGCCGGGCTCGGTGGCCCAGGTGCGCGAGGCCGCGGGCGGCCTCCTGCGCGTGGCCAAGGAGCACGGCGTGGCCGTGATCCTGGTCGGCCACGTGACCAAGGATGGGGCCGTCGCCGGCCCCAAGGTGCTGGAGCACCTCGTCGACTGCGTGCTGCTCTTCGAGGGCGACCGCGGCGGCGAGCTGCGCGTCCTGCGGGCCGCCAAGAACCGCTTCGGCGCCACCTCCGAGCTCGGCGTCTTCACGATGACGGGGCGCGGGCTCGAGGCGGTCGAGGACCCCTCGGCGCTGCTCGGCCGCGACGAGCTCGGCGCCACCGGCAGCGTCGTGGCCTGCACGCTCGAGGGCTCGCGGCCGCTGCTCCTCGAGGTGCAGGCGCTCGTCTCGCCGTCGGAGCTGCCGCAGCCGCGGCGGCTCGCCAACGGCATCGACCGCAACCGCCTGGCGATGCTGCTCGCCGTGCTCTCGCGCCACGGCGGCCTCGCGCTCGGCTCCGCCGACGTCTTCGCCAACGTGGTCGGCGGCGTGCGGGTCGACGACCCGGCCGTCGACCTCGCGGTCGCCCTCGCCGTCACCTCGGCGGCGCGCGGCACCCCCACGGGGCCGGTGGTGGCGATCGGCGAGATCGGCCTGACCGGCCGGCTGCGGCCCGTGGCCCAGGTCGAGCGGCGCCTGCAGGAGGCCGCCCGGCTCGGGATCGGGCAGGCGATCGTGCCGCCCGGCGCCCCCTCCGTGCCGGGCATCGTCGCGCGCAGCGCGGGGTCCGTCGGCGAGGCGCTGGCCCTCGCGCTCGGCGCCGACGCGACCGGCTAGCGGGTCAGCCCGCGCGGGCCGCGATCCGCACGGCCAGCCGGCCCATCCCGGCCGCGTCGCAGGCCTCGGCGCCCGCCTCCCAGTCGGGCTCGGCGCTCGCCGGCCGCTCGATCGGCAGGTCGCGGCGCATCACCGCGATGCGCCGGTACCGGCGCAGGTCGTCGGCGGTCTCGGCGACGGCGCGGGCCCGGGCCGGCGTCAGCTCGTCGGCGTGGGCGATCACGCCCTCGAGGTCGCCGTAGCGGACGAGCAGCTCGGCCGCCGTCTTGGCCCCGATCCCGCGCGCGCCCGGGATGTTGTCCGAGGGGTCGCCGCGCAGCGCGATCAGGTCCGGCACCTGGTCGGGGCGCACGCCGTAGCGCTCCTCGACGCCCGCCGGGTCCACGTGCTCGACCTCGCTGACCCCGGAGACGGGCCGCACGACCGTGGTGCGGGCGGAGGCCAGCTGGTAGGCGTCGCGGTCGTGCGTCAGCACGAGCGCCGTGCCGCGCGCCGCCTCCTCGAGGGTCGCGAGCGTGGCGCACACGTCGTCCGCCTCCCAGGGCGGCACCGCGATCGCCGGGAAGCCGAAGGCGCGCACGAGGGCGGGGAGGGCGTCGAGCTGCGCGATCAGGTCGGCGTCGGGCTCCGCGTCGCGCTGCGCCTGGTACGCGGGCACGAGCGCGTGGCGCTCGGAGCGCTCGCGGCTGTCGACGGCGACGGCGAGGGCGCGCGGCCCGAAGGCGTCCCAGGCCCCGACCAGCATCTGGATCGTCCCCTGCAGGAGGCCCACCGGCTGCCCGTCGCGCCCCGTCACGTGCCCGAGGGCGAACCACGCGCGGTGCGCGAGCGCGTCGCCGTCGACGATCAACAGGGGCCTGGGCTTCGCCACGCGGCTACCATACCCGTCCGATCATGCTCGATCCCCGCCGCAACCCCCGTCTGATCGAGGCGCTGACCCTGCTCGCGCCCGGCACCGAGCTGCGCCTCGGGATCGACGACATCATCAGGGGCCACCTCGGCGCCCTGATCGTGATCGCCGAGCGCGACGAGATCGCCCCGCTCTGCTCGGGCGGCCTCGAGCTCGACATCCCGTTCTCGGCGGCGATGCTCTACGAGGTCGCCAAGATGGACGGCGCGATCGTGGTCGAGCGCGACCTCGGGCGGATCGCGCGCGCCAACGTCCAGCTGATGCCGGACGCCGAGCTGCCGACGTCCGAGACCGGCACCCGCCACCGCACCGCCGAGCGCGTCGCCCGCCAGACCGCGGCGATCGTGGTCGCGATCTCGCAGGAGCGCGACACCGTCAACGTCTACACCGGCGGCGCGCGCTACCAGCTCGACCCGATCCCGGAGCTCCTGACCAAGGCCACCCAGGGCCTGGCCACGCTGCAGGGCCACCGCGAGCAGCTCGAGCGCGGCGCGGACGACCTGACCGTGCAGGAGCTGCGCGGCGAGGTCGCGATCGACGACGTCCTCAACGTGCTGCAGCGCGCCGAGATGGCCGCGCGCATGATCGACGAGATCACCCGCAACGTCGCCGAGCTCGGCCTCGACGGCCGGCTCGTGGCGATGCAGCTCGCCGAGCTCTCGGAGGGCGTGGTGGAGGAGCGCGTCGCGATCATCCGCGACTACCGCTCCGACGACGCGACCGGCGGCCCGCAGGAGGTCCTGGAGCGCCTCGCGGCGCTGCGCTACTCGGAGCTCGTCGACCTCGCCTGCGTGCGCCGCGCGATGGGCTTCACGGACGGCACGGCGGCGGATCCGCGCCCGCGCGGCTACCGGGCGCTGGCCCGCATCCCGTCCCTCACGGAGGACGAGGCGGACCGCATCGTGACGGCGTTCCCGACGTACGCGGGCCTGATGCGCGCGACCCTGCGCGAGCTGCAGGAGGTCGATGGCCTGTCGCCGGCCCGCGCCGGCGAGGTGCAGCAGGGCCTGCGGCGCCTGCAGGACCGCCACCTGCGCGGCTGACGGCAAACCTGCCCCGTTCGATGCCGAGACCGGTTATCCTTCCGGTCCACGCACGGGAGGAGCGCCGAGTGTTCAAGGTCGGAGACCGGATCGTCTATCCCCAGCACGGAGCTGGCGTCATCGACGGGATCGAGAAGCGCACGGTGCTGGGTGAGGAGGTCGAGTACCTGACGATCAGGATCCTCTCCGACGACCTCGTGGTGCGCATCCCCGTCAACCGCGTCGACGAGCTCGGCCTGCGGCGGGTGATGGACCAGAAGGGCGCCAACGCGGTGCTCGCCGTCCTCGCCGAGGACGTCACGGAGGACACCGGCTCCTGGAGCCGGCGCTTCCGGATGAACAAGGACAAGATCCGCTCCGGCGACGTCAAGGAGATCGCGGAGGTCATCCGCGACCTCTCCCTGCGCGACTCGGAGCGCCCGCTCTCGTCGGGCGAGCGCCAGCTCCTGGCGCAGGCCAAGCGCATCCTCTCGTCCGAGCTCCGCTGGGTGCTCGACAAGGACGAGGACGAGACGAACGAGCACCTCGACAAGCTGCTCGCCGACCTCGCGGCGGCCCGCGCCGAGGCGCGCGCCGCCCGCTCCGCCTAGGTCCCGATGGGCGACGCGGTCGCCGTCTGGGCGGTCGTCGTCGCGGCCGGGTCCGGTGAGCGCCTCGGCGCGGAGCAGCCGAAGGCGTTCGTGGCGTTCGGCGAGGACCCCCTCGTGGCGGCCTCCGTGGCCGCGCTCGACGAGCACCCCGCGATCGACGGGATCGTGCTGGTCGTGCCGGAGGGCTGGGAGGAGCGCGCCACCTTCATGTGCGACGAGATCGGCGCCGGCAAGGTCGCCGTGGCCGTCCCGGGCGGCGCCTCGCGCTCGGACTCCGTGGCCCTCGGCGTGGCCGAGGTGCCGGACGCTGCGGCGCTGATCCTCGTGCACGACGCGGCCCGCCCGAACCTGCCCGCCGATCTGGTCGACCGCGTGCTGGCGGGCTTCGCCGACGGCGCCGACGGCGTCGTGCCGGGGCTGCCCGTGGCCGACACGGTCAAGCGGGTCGACGGGGCCGGCCGCATCACGGAGACCCTGCCCCGCGCGGAGCTGCGCGCCGTGCAGACCCCGCAGGGCTTCCGGGCCGACGTGCTGCGCCGCGCGCTCGCGGCGGACGACCGGGCGAGCGGCACCGACTGCGCGAGCCTCGTCGAGCGCCTGGGCGGCGACGTGCGCGTGGTGGCGGGCGACCCGCGCTGCCTGAAGGTCACGACCCGCGCCGACCTCGAGCGGGCGCTGGAGCTGCGCGGCGATGGTTGACCACCACACCCACCTCGCGCCCGACGACGACCCGCTCGACGAGGCGGTGCTGTCGGTCGAGACGATCACGGCGCACGTGGCCGCCGCCATGGACCGGGGCCTCGACGCCGTCTGCGTGACGGAGCACGTCTACCGCTTCCGCGTCGCCAAGCCGGCCTGGGCGCACCCGTACTGGCAGGGCCAGACCGAGTGGGACATCGACGCCTACTGGGAGGCCCTCGCCGAGGCCAAGGAGATCGGCTTCCCGCTCCGGATCGGGATCGAGTGCGACTGGCTGCCCGAGCACCAGGACGTCCTCGTCGACGCCCTCGCCGGGCGTCCCTGGGACGTGATCCTCGGCTCGATCCACTGGGTCGACGAGGGCGCCGTCGACTACGACCTCTACTCGGCCTTCGACGTGATCGATCCCGACGCGCTCTGGCGCGGCTACGTCGACCGCTACACGCGGGCGGCGCTCAGCGGCCAGTTCGACGTGATGACGCACGCCGACCTGCCGAAGTCGTTCGGGCCGCTGCCGAGCGCCGCGGTGCTGGACGAGTCGTACGACGCGATCGCCGACGCGCTCGCCGAGGCGGGCTGCTGCGCGGAGATCTCGACGGCCGGGCTGCGCAAGGCGGCGCGGGAGATCTACCCGGGTCCCGACCTCCTGTCGCGGCTGTGCGCGCGCGGCGTGCCCGTCGTGCTGTCGTCCGATGCGCACGAGCCCGAGAACGTCGGCTTCGCGTTCGACCAGGCGCTGCGCGCCGCGGCCGAGGCGGGATACTCCGAGGTGATGGAGTTCTCGGGCCGCGACCGGCGGGCGGTGCCCCTTGGCTGACCTGCGCGTCGGCACCGCGGTTGACGCCCATCGCCTCGTGGCGGGCCGCCCGCTCGTCCTCGGCGGGGTCGCGATCGAGCACGAGCTCGGCCTCGAGGGGCACTCCGATGCGGACGTGGTCTGCCACGTCCTGACCGACGCGCTGCTCGGCGCGGCCGGGCTCGGCGACATCGGGCGGATGTTCCCCAACACGCCGGAGTGGGAGGGGGCGGCCTCGGTCGACCTCCTGCGCCGGGCCGCGGAGGCCATCGCCGAGCAGGGCTGGCGGCTGGTCAACGCCGACTGCATGGTGGTCTGCATGGCCCCGAAGCTGGCGCCGCACGTCGCGGCGATGCGCGCGGCCTGCGCGGAGGCGATGGGCTCGACGCCCGACCGCGTCTCGATCCGCGCCACGGGCACGGACGGGCTCGGGTTCACGGGTCGCGGCGAGGGCATCGCGGCCCAGGCCGTGGCCCTGATCGAGCGCTAGGCCTCGGCGCCGCCGGCCGGGATCGGCGGCAGCTGGAAGCCGCCCATCTCCTGGAGCCGGTCGATGCGCTCCTGCAGCGGCGGGTGGGTGTCGAAGAGGCCGCCGACGGAGGAGCGCAGCCCGCGGTGGTCGCGCAGCGGCGACTCGATCCAGAGGTGCGCGGTCGCGCGGTTGACGTGCTGCAGGGGGTGCTGGT
>CAIQOY010000185.1 GCA_903873565.1 uncultured Actinomycetes bacterium | reverse complement strand
CGTCGTCGGCGCGCGCGCAGCGCGTCGCGTAGGGGCAGCCGGCAGCGGCGGGCGCCTCACCGGCGAGCGGGCCGGCCGCCGGGCGCGTCGCGGAGCGCGCCTCCGGGACGGCCGCGATCAGCGCGTCGGTGTACGGGTGCAGCGGCGACCCGAGCACCTCGCGGAGCGGGCCCTCCTCGACGAGGACGCCGTCGTAGAGGACGGCGACGCGGTCGGCGATCCCGCTGACGGCGGCGAGGTCGTGGCTGACCAGGACGGCCGAGATGCCGGTGTCGCAGAGGTCCCGCAGCTCGCGCAGGAGCGCCGCCTTGGTGACGGCGTCGAGCCCGGTCGTCGGCTCGTCGAGCAGGATCGCCTCGGCGCCGCCGGCGAGCGCCATCGCGATCGCGACGCGCTGCTGCTGGCCGCCGGACAGCTGGTGGGTGTAGCGGCGCAGGAACCCCGGGTCGTCGGGGAGCCGGACGCGGCGCAGGAGGTCCTCCGGCGCCGGTGCGTCGGGCCGGTCGCGTCGCGCCTCGGCGAGGTGGTCGGCGACCCGGAAGGCCGGGTTGAGCGAGGCTCCGGGATCCTGGGGCACGTAGGCGACGAGGCGTCCGCGCAGGCTCCGCACCTCGTGCTCCGGCAGGGCGAGGAGGTCGACGTCGCCGATGCGCACCGCACCGCCCGCGATCCTGAGGCCGGGGCGCGCGTAGCCCAGGCAGGCGAGCGCGACCGTCGTCTTGCCGCTGCCGGATTCGCCGATCAGGCCGACCAGCTCGCCGGGCCGCACCGCGAGGGACACGCCGCGGACGATCTCCCGTCCGCCGGTCGTCTCGACGCGAAGGTCGGCGACGGCGAGGTGGGCGGGGAGGCGGTCGGTCATCGGTGCGGCGACGGTACGGGGTGGGGCGGGCCTGCGCAAGCCGGTCTTGACGGGCCCGGTCACGGCAGCATAGACTCGCAATACTGTAACGATCCAAAACACGGATCGGGTACCACTCGACGGGGAAGAGGAGCGGAGATGGACCGCAGCGAGGAGTTCAACATCAGGCTCAACCGCCGGCGCCTGCTCGAGCGCGGCGCGATGGCCGGGGCCGGGCTGATCGTGGTGCCGTCGCTCCTGGCGGCGTGCGGCGGCGGCTCGGCGACCGACACGGGCGGGGGCGCCACCGGCGCCGCGTCGACGGCGGCGAACACCGAGACCACCTCGGGCACGCCCGTCAGCGGGGGCATCTTCCGCGCCGCCGTCTCCGACGCGGGCCCGACCGAGACCCTCGACCCGCACGCGATCGCGTCGGTCGTCGACCAGTACCGCGCCTTCAACCTCTACGACCGGCTCGCGGAGACCCAGATCGACGGCACGGTCAAGCCGCACCTCGCCGAGACCATCGAGGCCGCCGACGACACCTCCACGACCTGGGTCGTGAAGCTGCGCTCGGGCGTGACCTTCCACGACGGCTCGCCCCTGACCGCGAACGACGTGCTGTGGAGCTTCCGCCGGATCGGCGGCGACCCGAAGGCGCCGTACTTCGCGAGCGTCGACCCCTACATCGACGTCGCCAAGTCCTCGGTCAAGGACGACCTCACGGTCGAGTTCGTGCTCAAGGCCCCCTACGGCAACTTCCAGTGGTTCCTCTCGCAGAAGCCGCTCTTCATCGTCAAGGACGGCACCAAGGACATCGCCGACCCCGCCAGCGTCGTCGGCACCGGGCCGTTCAAGATGGAGTCGTTCGAGCCCGGCCAGAAGACGGTGATGACCCGCTACGACGGGTACTTCCTGGCGCCGGAGCCCTACTTCGACGCGGTCGAGCTGATCCAGATCGCCAAGGAGCAGCAGAAGGCGGCGCTGCTCGCCGGCCAGATCGACGGCACCGAGAACTTCGACGTGATCGCCCAGGCCCTCGAGCTCGAGGGCAACGCGGCCGCGGCGCTGTTCCGCGTCCCCGGCGCCAACCCGCCGCAGTTCAACATGCGGATGGACGTCGCGCCGTTCGACGACCCGAAGGTGCGCGAGGCGATGAAGCTGTCCATCGACCGCGAGCAGATGATGAGCCTGCTGTTCCAGGACCAGGCGACCCTCGCCAACGACCTGCACGGCCCGTCGTTCCCGTCCTACAACTCCGGCATCCCGCAGCGCGCCTACGACCCGGAGAAGGCCAAGGCGCTGCTCAAGGAGGCCGGGCAGGAGGGTCTGACGGTCGAGCTCGTGACCGGCCTCTACCCCGACGCCGCGCAGGCGTTCGCGCAGCAGGCGAAGGCCTCGGGGATCACGATCAACCTCAAGAAGATCCCGCAGGCCGACGTCTACAACACGGACCTCTACTACCTGAAGGTGCCGTTCGGCGAGACCTACTGGGGCAACGACTCGTTCGAGTACATCGCCCCGATGGCGTACTTCAAGGACGCGCCGTACAACGAGACCCGCTGGAACGACCCGGCCTGGGAGAAGGAGTTCATCACCGCGTCCGCGATCGCCGACGACGCGGAGCGGAACTCCCGCTACCAGGAGCTGCAGGTCCCGCTCTGGGAGAACGGCGGTGAGATCATCTTCAACTGGGGCGACGGCCTGTTCGCCGGCAGCCCGAAGATCCAGGGCGTCCAGCCGCGCATCGGCTTCATCTGGAACGATCTGCGCTTCCGGGAGATGTGGTACCAGGCGTAGCCCGGAGGACGAGACGACGGAGGAGGGCGGGCACGTGCCCGGCGCTGCGAGTTCCCACGGCCTGATCTGGATGATCCTGCGCCGGATCGGCGTCGCGCTCGTGCTCGCCCTCGTCGTGTCGTTCCTCGTCTACGCGGCGACGACGGTCCTGCCCGGCGACGTCGCCGCCGCCGTGCTCGGCCGCAACGCCACGCCCGAGGCGGTGGCCGCGCTGCGCGAGCAGCTCGGGCTGGGCGATCCCTTCGCCCAGCGCTACCTCGCCTGGCTCGGGGCCCTCGTCCGGGGTGACCTCGGGACGTCCCTGGCCGGCACGCGGATGCCCGTCTCCGAATTGATCGCGACCCCGGTCCGCAACACCGCGGTGCTCGCCGGGGCGACCCTGCTCCTGCTCGTCCCGCTCGCGCTGTTCGTCGGCATCCTGTCGGGCGTGCGGCAGGGCCGCGCCCTCGACCGCGCCGCCGCCGGCGTCTCCCTGACCCTGACCGCCGTCCCCGAGTTCGTGGTGGGCGCGCTGCTCGTGCTCGCCCTCGCGGTCTACGTGCCCGTGCTGCCGGCGGTGTCGCTGGTGTCCGGCGACGTCAACCCGCTGAGCGTCCCCGAGTTCCTCGTCCTGCCGGTCCTGACGCTGATCATCGCCGGCGCGGCGTACCTGATCCGCATCGTCCGCATCAGCACCATCGAGGCGATGGCCACCGACTACGTCGAGGCGGCCCGTCTGGCCGGGGTCCCCGAGCGGCGGATCGTCACCCGCTACGCCGTCCGCAACAGCCTCGCGCCGACGATCCAGGCGATCTCGGCGACCGCGCAGTGGCTGCTCGGCGGCATCTTCGTCGTCGAGGTCCTGTTCGCCTACCCGGGCGTCGGCAACGCGCTCGTCACGGCGGTGCAGGTTCGCGACGTGCCGGTGATCCAGGCCATCGCGATGCTGCTCGCGCTCGCGTTCATCCTGATCAACCTGGTCGCCGACATCGTCACGATCCTCGTCGACCCGCGCCTGAGGACGGCGGCGTGAGCGCCCTCGACCGCCACGGCGTCGAGCGCCGCACCGGCGTGTCCTGGCGCGGCGCCGTCGGCGTCTGGGCCGTGGTCGGCGGGATCATGCTCGCGGTCGCCCTGGCCGGATCCCTGGTCGCGCCGTACGACCCGGCCGGGCTGGTCGGCAAGTCGTTCCTCCTGCCCGGCCCCGACCACTGGTTCGGCACGGACTCGCTCGGCCGCGACGTCCTCTCGCGCGTCCTCGCGGGCGGCCGCACCGCGGTCCTCCTGGCCGTCGCCGCGATCGTCGTGGCCGAGGCCGTCGGCTGCGTGATCGGCCTCCTCGCCGGCTACCGGGGCGGCCTCGTGGATGCGGTCCTGATGCGGGCCAACGACGTGCTGCTCGCCTTCCCGGCCCTCCTGCTCGTGCTGGTCCTCGCCGCCGGGCTCGGACCCGGGACGGTCGTCCTCGTGGTCGGCGTCGCCGTCGTCAACATCCCCGGCATCGCCCGCCTCGCCCGCGCGGCCACGCTCGGGGTGGCGACCACCGGCTACGTCGAGTCAGCCGTGGTCCGGGGCGAGGGCACCGCGGCGATCCTGCGCCGCGAGATCCTGCCCAACATCGCCCCCACGATCGTGGCCGACGCCGGCGTCCGCTTCGCCGGCGCGTTCCTGATCATCGCGGGCCTCAACTTCCTCGGCATCGGCATCCAGCCGCCCGCGCCCGACTGGGCCACGATGATCGCCGAGAACCGCTCGTACATCACGCTGCAGCCGTGGACGGTGATCGCGCCGACGGCGTGCATCGCGCTGTTCGCCATCAGCGTCAACATCGTCGGCGAGGCGGTCGCCCGCCGACGCTCGAGGGGACGCGCATGAACCGGACCAAGGAGGACGACGTGACCGGACCGAACGACGGGGCGGGGATCGCCCGGCACGGGCACGCCGAGGAGGACCTGCGGCTGCTCTCGGTGGCGCTGGCCGCCGACGCGCTCGACGCGCTCGGACGGCGCGCGCAGGTGCTCGACCGGCGGGTGGCGCCGATCGACCGCGGCTTCGCGCTGGTGGGCTGGGCGCGTGCCGTGCAGGTGGTGGCGACGCGGATCATGCCGGAGGCGCCCTACGCGGGGGAGATGGCGGCGATCGCCGCCCTCGGCCCCGGGGACGTGCCGGTGTACCAGGTCGAGCCCGGCGTCGACGCGGCGCTCTTCGGGGAGCTGTTCAGCCTCGCGGCGGCCGCGCAGGGCGCCGTCGGGGCCGTGGTCGACGGGCCGGTCCGCGACGTGCGCCAGCTGCGCGAGCTCGGCTACCCCGTCTTCTCCGCGGGGATCAGCCCGCTCGACACGAAGGGACGGGCGGAGGTGATCGCGCACGACGTGCCGATCGTCTGCGCCGGCGTGTCGGTGCGCTCCGGCGACCTCGTCGTCGGCGACGACGACGGCGTCGTGATCGTGCCCGCCGATCTCGTCGAGCCGGTCCTCGCCGAGGTGGTCGCGAAGGTGCGCGGCGAGCACGGCGCCAAGCAGGACATCCTGGACGGCATGGCGGTCCACGACGTCTGGGACAAGTGGGGTGTGTTCTAGGCCGGACGCCGGTACGCTCCCCGCATGAGCGCGGAGGAGCATGACGTCGTCGTCGTGGGGGCCGGCATCGCCGGCCTCGCCGCGGGCTGGCACCTGCGCGACCTCGACGTGGTCGTGGTGGAGGCCACGGAGCGCCCCGGCGGGCGCATCCGCTCGTCCGAGCGCGGGCCGATCTGGCTCAACCTCGGCGCGCACGTCTACGGCGGCCCCGACTCGGCGGTCGGGCGGCTGCTCGACGAGACGGGCGTGCAGGCGACCGACGTGCCGGGCAGCCTGACCGCGGTCTCCTACGAGGGCCACCTCGTCTCGGACGGGCCGATCGAGCTGTACCCGCTGCGCCTGCCGTTCTCCACCTCGGCCCGCCTCGAGTTCGTGAAGGTCGGGCTCAAGCTGCGGCGGCTCGTCGCGCAGTACGCGAAGGTCGCCAAGCCCGTCCCCGGCGAGGACCCGGCGGTCCTCCAGCAGCGCATGCTCGACTTCATGGACGACGCCTCCTTCACCGACGCGGTGGGGCGGATGTCGCCCGAGGTGGATGCGTTCTTCCGCTGCACCCTGACCCGCGGCACGGGCGAGCCGGAGGAGATCGCCGCCGGCTACGGCGTCGGCTACTTCCACCTCGTCTGGAACCGCGACGACGGCCTCGGCCGCGCGATCGTCGGCGGGCCCCAGCGGCTGATGGACGCCCTCGCCGCCGGCCTGCCCGACCTGCGCTTCTCGACCCGGGTGACCGGGGTGCGCCGCGACGGCGACCGCGTCGTCGTGGAGACCGAGGGCCCCGACGGCGCCCGCACGCTGCGCGCGAAGTCCGTGATCATGGCGACCCCGTCGCACGCGACCGCCGACCTCGTCGACGGCCTGCCGGCCGACCTCGACGAGGCGCTGCGCGCGATCGTCTACGGCCCCACGGTGGCGGCGGCCTTCCTGACCGACGAGGAGGGCCCCCAGCCCTGGGACGGCATCTACGGCATCGCCACCCCGAAGCGGTCGACCTCGATGCTCTTCAACATGGCCAACGTGGTGTCCGAGCTCCTGCCGGAGCGGCCGCAGGGGTCGAGCTTCATGGTCTACGCGCCCGCCAACCTGGGCCGCGCGATCATGCACCTGTCCGACGAGGAGGTCCTCGACCGCTTCCAGGCCGACCTCGAGGAGGTCCTGCCGGGGGTCAGGGGGCACGTCGTCGAGCGCCAGATCCACCGCGTCACCCCGGGCATCCCGTTCCCGTTCGTCGGCCGCGGGCGCATCCAGCCGACGCTGATGCGCCCCCAGGAGCGCATCCACCTCGCCGGCGACTACCTCGGCTCGTGGTACGCGGAGACCGCCGCCTGGACCGCGGCGAGCGCCGCGGAGCGGGCGCGCGCCGAGGCCGCGGCCCCGTAGGGGCGGGGGCCCGCGCCCTAGGCGCGGACCCCCGCGGGCTCCCTACAGGTTGCCGGTGTCGTCGATCATCCGGCCGATCGTGTCGAACTTCTTGCGGTTCGTGCTCTTGAGGACGAACGCGTAGGCGATCGCGATGACCGCGACGCCGATGGCGATCCACTTGATCCAGTCCACGTACGAGATCGTGCCCGCCAGCGTGCCGATGTTCGTGAACAGCAGGTAGATCGCGTAGACCTGGCCGACGATCGCGATGATCGGGCAGATGATCACGGCGATCGGGTTGCCCTTGCGGCCGCCCTGGCGGAAGTACACGATCACCGCCAGCGCGCACAGCGCCTGGATCGCGAGGATCCAGACCACGCCCTGCACGGCCATCATCGTGTAGATGCGGACGTAGGCGGTGTCGAAGGCCTTGTCGAAGCCGAAGCCCGACGAGATGCCCCAGATCAGCATCAGGGCCAGCGCGATCACCGTCTGGGTGATGTTCGCGATGTGCGGCACCTTGTGCTTGCCGTGGGTGCGGCCCAGCGCCCGCGGCAGGATCCCCTCGCGGCCCGTGGCGTAGAAGTAGCGCATCGCCACGTTGTGGAAGGCCATCGCGCAGGCGAAGGCCCCGGTCAGGATCAGGATCTGCATGAGCGTGGCCAGCCAGCCCGTGCCGAAGGTCTCCATGGCCACGAAGAAGGGGCCATCCGGGTTCTGGGCGTCCTCGATCAGCGAGTCCTTCGGGAACGCCGACACGAACGCCATCGAGGTGATCACGTAGCCGACGCCGAGGCCGATCACCGAGATCAGCGTGGCGCGCGGCACGTTGCGCTTCGGGTCCTTCGACTCCTCGGCGTAGTTCGGGATCGCCTCGAAGCCGACCCATGACCAGAAGGCCAGGAACAGGCCGACGCCG
>CAIQOY010000184.1 GCA_903873565.1 uncultured Actinomycetes bacterium | reverse complement strand
CCGCGAGACGCCGCCAGCGCAGTCTCGTGTTCGGCCTCCGATTGTGCCGCCCGCAGGGACTGGAGGAGAAGCCCGCCAGCCTCGAAGAACAATCCGGATTCGTCGAGAACCAGTGGAGCTCTAGACATGATGCGAGCATGCCGCCGATGTCGTGAGGAGCCTGATTGCATCGCCCAGCCTGTCTTTGCTTCGAATACGCGTGTGCCTGCGGTTGTGCGATTCTGAGGGCATGGCCGCTCCCGCCGATCCCGCCCGCCTCGTCCGCCGCCTGCGTATCGCGCTGGTGGGAGTGGCGATGCTGTTCGGGGTCGCCCTGATCCTCGTCCTGGGCGTCCTCTTCTACTGGAACGCCTACCTCCTCAAGGGCGAGGGCGACGATCCCTTCACGCGCGGGCCCTACGTGGTGGGCCTGTCGGAGACCACGGCCTCGGTCCGCTTCCTCGGCCCCGACCCCGAGCGGGTCGCGTTGACCGCCGTCGGCCCCGACGGCACGGAGGTCACGGCCTCGGCGGGGGACTTCACGGGCCTCGAGCCCGGCACGCGCTACCTCTGGACCGCCGCGGTCGACGGGATCGGCCAGGCGTCCGGGTCGTTCCAGACGGCCCCCGACGATCCCGACGCCGAGGTGGTGTTCGGGGTGATCGCCGATTACGGGTCGGGGTCCGAGCACCAGTACGCCGTCGGGCGCGGCCTCGACGCGATCGACCCGGCCTTCGTCGTCACCGCCGGCGACAACTCGTACCTGTTGGCCCTGCCGCAGCTCCTCGACCGCAACATCTTCCGGCCGCTGCGCGGCGTGATGGCCGAGGCGCAGCTGGTGGTCGGCCTCGGTGACCACGACACCTTCGCCACCGACGGGCGCTTCCTCGCCGAGGCCGTCGAGTCCCCCGGCGACGGGCTGCGCTACACGTACGACTACGGCCCCGTCCGCGTCGTCGTGCTCGGGATCGACGAGGACCCCGCCACGATCGCCTACGCGAAGGAGGCGCTGGCCGAGCCCTGGGACGGCCCGCGCTTCGCCGTGCTGCACACGCCGCTCCAGCCCGGCGACGAGCTCAACGCGATCCTCAAGGGCAGGGTCGACGCGGTCTTCTCCGGGCACCTGCACCGCTGCGAGCGGCGCCTCGTGGACGGGGTGCTGGTGATCGTCGCGGGCTGCGGCGGCCAGGGCCCCGGCGACGAGGCCTTCACGCTCGAGTCCCAGGACGCCGCCTTCTCGACCCTCGACTACGGCTTCGTGCGCGTCACCGCCTCGCGCGCGGGCTCCGCGATCGAGACGATCGACGAGGCCGGCCGGGTGCGCGACCGGGTCGAGGTGCCGCCGAGGTGACGGCGCTGCGCGCCGTCATCGCCCTGCTCGCCCTCGTCGCGGGCGTCGCGGGCCTCCTCGTCCCGCAGCCCGAGGTGTTCGCGTTCTCCTCGTCGGCGGCGCTCCTGATCCTGATCACGGGCTGCGGCGCCGTGGCCGCCGACGCCCTGCCCCTGCAGCGGCTGCCGCTCGCCTGCTCGGTGCTCACGCTGCCCCTGGCCGTGGTGCTGTTCCGGCCGTTCTCGGTGGCGCCGATCGCGTTCGCGATCCTCGCGCTCCAGCTCGTCGCCCTGTGGGCGGCGCGCCGGGCGGGGTCGGCGGTCGCCACGACCGCGCGCGCCTGACGCGCGAACCCGTACGCGACCCGTGCGCCCCCGTGCCCGGGCGGCGCGGAGCCGTGACGGAGCCGCGCCGACGCGGCGCGCATCCGTGCGCTGCGGGTGGTCGCACCCGGGCGATCCTCAGTGCGTGGACGACGTCGAGCCGCACGAGCGCGACCGGGCCGGTGGCCGGTGCGCACCCGACAGGCGGGGCGGAGGCCCGCGAGTCATGGTTTCGGAAAAATGCTGTATTTGCAAAACCCTCTGGTATGGTCGGGGCATGAACCGCCGGGAACAGCGCGAGATGGCGCTCCTGCGGATGGAGCTCCGGGAGCTGTCGCGATCGGCGATCGTGCGCGCCGCCCCGGAGCTTCGAGACGCGGTGGCCCGCGTCGTCGACCGGGCCGAGCGCCTGCCCAGCGCGCAGGGCCTCTCGGTCGCGCAGACCGCCGAGCAGCTCGGCGTCTCGCAGCCGACCGTGCGCGCATGGCTCAGGAAGGGCGCGCTCACCGCGGTGGCGGGCGTGACGCCCGTCGAGGTCACGGTGGAGAGCTGTGAACGGGCGCAGCGCGTGCTCGCGGAGCTCGTCGAGCGCGGGCGGGATCGAGCCTGGCTCGAGGCGCTCTCCGACCATCTGCGATCCGCCGACGTGCCGGACGAGGTCCGCGGGATCACGGACCTCGATCCCGACGCGTACGAGATCGTCTGACGTGCACGTCGTCCGGCGTCGGCGGGCGACCACCGCCTTCCTTCACCGGCATCTGTCGGCGCGCGAGTTCCGGCGCTACCTGGCCTACGAGGACGAGCTCAAGCGCGGGGGCTGCGTCTACGGCGGCTACCGGCTCCTGGCCGCGGACGGCGGGGACTTCCCGATGTGCTGCCGCCATCTGTTCCGCGGCCTGCGGATGTTCACGATCTACGCGCCCGATGGCGAGATCTGGATCCCGCTCGTCGCCCCGCATACCGCCTCGTCGAACCCGCACGCCGAGATCGCCGAAGGCGTCCAGGGCCTCTCGTCCGTCGGGCGCAGGCGTCGGGACAAGCCACCCTGCTGCGATGACCCTGCACAGCCTCCCGCGATGTCGGAGGAGGCGCGGGCCTTCGTCGCGCGCGTCTGCCTCGGCGTCCAGGCCGGCATGCGCCCGCGATAGGGTCCAGCGCCTCCGCGTCTCCATCGTCCGGGTGCCGTCCTCGCACCGTCGGTGCGGAGGGTCCGGACGCCAATCGGCGGACTACCATGTGCCCCATGGCGACGACTGACCGAACGTGGCGGCACTTCGTCGTCTACCGCGACCGCTCGACCCTCGCGTGGAGCGTGGAGGAGTTCGCGGACGACGAGAGGGAGTCCGCCTTCACGCGCATGGCGCAGCTCGAGAACCACTACGGAGACCAGCACTCGATCGAGGTCGTCCTGCTCGGCGCCGAATCCCTCGCGACGATCCGCTTCACCCACGGCGACCTCTTCGTCGGCGAGGAGTGCCCGCCGCCCGTCGTCCCGGCCGCGCGTCAGGCGTAGCCGGGGAGGCGCGCATCGCGTCGCCCCCGCGGTCTCGTCAGCCCCAGCCGAGCTCCTCGAGGCGCTCGTCCGTGATGCCGAAGTGGTGCGCCACCTCATGCAGCACCGTGATCCGGTTCTCGTCGCGGACCATGGCGAGGTCGCCGTCGCACATCGCCACGATCGGCCGCCGGAAGATCAGGATCCGGGG
>CAIQOY010000183.1 GCA_903873565.1 uncultured Actinomycetes bacterium | reverse complement strand
CTGTCCGACATGAACCTCGCCGGCCTCAACCTCGCGAACGCCGACCTGAGCGGCGCCAACCTCACCCGCACGAACCTCGCCGACGCGACCCTCGCCGGTGCGAACCTCACTGACGCGCTCCTCACTGGCGCGAACCTCACCGGCGCGAACCTCAACCTCGCCACCCTCGCCGGCGCGTCGCTCACCCGCACGAACCTCACCGGCGCGTCGCTCACCCGCACGAACCTCACCGGCGCGAACCTCACCGGCGCGAACCTCTACCAAGCGAACCTCTTCGGCGCGAACCTGACCGGCACCGGTCTCAGCGGTGCGAACCTCACCGGCGCGAACCTCACTGGCGCGAACCTGACCGACACCGATCTCATGGGTGCGAACCTCACCGGCGTCGACGGCGATGGCGCGACGCTGATCCGCACCAACCTGATGAGCAGCACCAACCTCACCGGATCGACGTGGAAGGGCGCGACGTTGACCGCGGTGCAGTTCTACTTCACCACCTGCCCGGACGGCTGGCACGCCACGAACTCGAGCCAGAACCAGTCCTGCGTCGGGCACGGGATGTAAGCGGCCGGACGGCGGGCGAGCCCGAGCTGCCGCGCTAGGCGCCGCGCCCGGCGAAGGCCGGACGGCCCCGTCCGGGCCGGAACAGCGGCGCCCCATCGGCCACGATCCGCTGGCCGCGCGAGACGACGTGCACGACGGCGCCGGTCAGCTCGCGGCCGTGCCAGGCGGGCGCCTTGCCCCGTCCCTCGAGCCCCTCGGGCTCCACGACCCAGCTGCGGTCGGGGTCGACCAGCAGGACGTCGCCGTCGGCGCCCACGGCCAGCGACCCCTTGCGCCCGTCGATGCCGAGCCGGCGGGCCGGCCGCCCGGCGATGATCTCGCAGAGGGTCGGCAGGTCGATCCGCCCGGCGGCCACCCCGTGGGTCAGGAGCGCCGGCACGAGCAGCTCGACGGCGGCGATCCCGACCCAGCCCGCGGCACCGTTGAGCGGCTCGGAGCGGTGGTCGGAGGCGACGCCCTCGAGCCGGCCGTCGGCCAGCGCGACCCAGAGCGCCTCGCGGTCGTCCGCGTCACCGAGCGGCGGGCGCACGGCCGCGCCCTCGGGGAGGGCGTCGAGGCAGAGGTGCGCGAGCGTGGTCGAGGCGGTGACGCCGCCGTCGAGAGCCTCGACCCCGCGGGCCGACGCCACCCCGATCAGGTGCGGGCGCACGTCGGCGAGCGCGCCGAGGTCGGAGAGCACCCCGATCCGGCGGCGCTCGGCGTCGGCGCCCAGCAGGCCCGCGGCGCGGACGGTGATCGGCACGTCGGCGAGGCCGGCGATGCGGAGGATCGCGCCGGGCCCGGCGGTCGCCGCCTCGTCGACCGCGTCGAGGTCGAGGTAGGCGCCGGCGAAGCCGTCGCGGGCCGCCAGGCCGCGCAGCATGTCCGCGCTGCCCGGGTCGGGGCGGCCGACGCCGGCGTAGAGGCCCCAGTCGACGAAGACGTTGCCCTGGCCCCGCACCAGCGCGCCGTCGAAGGCCATCGGCGGGGTGTCGGGCGCGGCGGCCACCACGGGCGCGAGGATCGTGGTCACGCCGCCGCGGGCCGCGGCGATCGTGCCGGAGCCGAGGTCGTCGGCGGGCGCCTGCGGCGTGCGCGGGTCCGCGATCCTGGCGAGCGCGTCGATGGCGCCCGGCAGGGCCACGAGGCCGGTGGCGTCGAGCTCCTCGTGCTCCTCGTCGAGCGCGACGTCGACCGCGAGGTCGGGGCCGCGCTCCGCGATCCGCCCGTCCCGGATCAGGATGTCGCAGGCGCCGAGGGCCGGATCGTCGCCCTGGGCCGCGCCGCGGATCACGAGGGTCGCCATGGCGGGAACCGTACCGCGCCCCGGGCTGCGGGGTCGCCGCGACCCGACGTCCCATACTGCCATACGGTCTCGGCTTCGCAGGGGCCCTGATTTTGGCTGTATGACCGGGCACACCGGTTTGACACGCCGTCCGCCCCCGCCTATAACCTCTGTTCACCGGCGACTTCCGCGGCCGCGGCTGCGTCGGTAGAGGAGACATCTGCGGTCCGGCCGGACCGCACGAGACCAACAGGGGGAATCGGATGAGCAATCCGGATTCGGACGACATGCGCCGCATGAATCGTCGCCAGTTCGTCAGGAACGCCGGCCTTGGCGCCGTCGGCCTGACCGCGATGGGCGCGCTCGCCGCCTGCGGCGGCTCCGACGACTCGGGCTCCAGCTCGAGCGCCGCCGCCGACACGGCTGCCGCCGCCGACACCGCCGCCGCCGAGGAGGTCGCCCCCTACCAGGGCACGCTCCGCGTCGTCGGCCTGGGCGTCGACCTGATCGACCCGATCAAGGCCGCCTTCGAGGCCGCGACCCCGGGCGTCACGCTCGAGTTCACGGTCAAGTCCACGCCTGAGGTCACGCAGCTCGCGCTGACCCAGCCGGACTCGTTCGACATCATGTCGGGCTACTACCACCAGCTCGACCAGATCTGGCCCTCGGGCAACCTGCAGGCCATCCCGACCAGCATGATGACCCGCTTCGCGGAGATCTCGCCGCTGATCGCCGACGGCAAGCTCGCCGAGAACAACAACCCCGGCCAGGGTGACGCGCCGTTCCGCAAGCTCTTCGCGAACTCGAACACCGAGCTCGCGGGCGAGGGCAACAAGACGGACATGATCACCATGGTCCCGGGCAACCACAACTCGGACTCCTTCGGCTACAACGAGAAGGAGCTGGGCGAGCAGACCTCGTGGGGCATCATGTTCGCGCCCGAGGTCAAGGGCAAGGTCGCCCTCATCGACGACCCGGAGATCGGCCTGATGGACGCGGCGATGGCCGCCGAGGCCGCCGGCGTCATGACCTTCGTCGACAAGGGCAACATGACGAAGGAGGAGATCGACGAGATCATGGCGTTCCTGATCTCGAAGAAGAAGGAGGGCTGGTTCCGCGGGTTCTGGGCCACCTTCGACGAGTCCGTCAACTTCATGAGCTCCGGCGAGGTCCTCGTCGAGTCCATGTGGTCCCCGGCGGTCTCCCTGCTCCAGGCGCAGGACTTCCCGGTGCGCTACGCCGCGCCGACGGAGGGCTACCGCGGCTGGGGCGGCGGCAACTCGGTCTTCTCGCACGTGGCCGACGACCCGTCCAAGCAGGCCGCCGCGATGGCGTACCTGAACTGGTGGAACACGCCCGAGCCGGCCGGCATCATGGCCGCCCAGGGCTACTACAACGCCGTCATCAACGCCTCCTACGAGGGGCTCGGGGCCTTCCCCGACGGCGAGGCCTACCAGGGCTACTACCTCGACGGCGCCCCGGCGACCACGACCCTCAACGATCCGTTCGGCCAGCCGACGATCATGGAGGGCGAGGTCCGCGACGGCGGCTCGTACGAGGAGCGGTGCGGCAACTTCGCCGTGTGGAACTCCCGCATGGACGAGGCCGACTACCTGACCCAGAAGTGGCAGGAGTTCAAGAGCGCCTAGGCGTTCACCTGCCGAGCACGACAACGGTGGGGCGGCTTCGGCCGCCCCTCCACTTCTCTCCGAGCGAAAGACGGTAACCAGGGTGTCCGACGAGCAGAACGGTCTTGTGCTGAAGGACGTGTACCGGGTGTTCCCGGGCGACGTCACGGCCGTAGCCGATGTCAACCTCCACGTGGAGAACGGCGAGTACGTCGTCTTCCTCGGCCCCTCGGGCTGCGGCAAGACGACCACGCTGCGCATGATCGGCGGGCACGACGACCCGTCGAGCGGCACGATCACGATCGACGGCGAGCTGATGAACGGCGTCTCGCCGGCGGAGCGCCCGATCACCACGGTGTTCCAGCACTACGCCCTGTTCCCGCACAAGTCCGTCCTGCAGAACGTGGCCTTCGGCCTCAAGATGCAGGGCGTCGACAAGGCCGAGCGCGAGACGCAGGCCAAGGCCGCGATCGACCTCGTCGGCCTGACCAAGATGATGGACCGCAAGCCGCGCGAGCTCTCGGGCGGCCAGCAGCAGCGCGTCGCCCTCGCCCGCGTGCTCGTCACGCGCCCGAAGGCGATCCTGCTCGACGAGCCGCTCGGCGACCTCGACCGCCTGCTGCAGATGAAGATGCGCGTCGAGCTGCGCGCCCTGCAGCGCGAGCTGGGCATCACGTTCATCCACGTGACGCACAACCAGGAGGAGGCGCTGTCGATGGCCGACCGCATCGTCGTGATGGGCGACGCGGTCATCCAGCAGGTCGGCACCCCCGAGGAGCTCGCCCGCCATCCCCGCAACGAGTTCGTCGCCAAGTTCATGGGCGACAACAACGTCTTCCACGGCACCATCTCCGGCACGAACGGGGGCAACGTCGTGATCGACACGCCGCACGGCAAGATCGAGGTCAAGGGCACCGGCACCGCCGGCCAGCCGGGCTCGATGTCGATCCGCGCGAACGCCGTCCAGGTCTCCACCGACGCGGTGCCGGACGTCAACGGCGTCAAGGTGCGCCTCGACTTCGCGGAGTACCTCGGCGACTCGGTCAAGCTGCACCTCGACCTCGCCGGGCAGCCGTTCCTGGCCAAGGTGCCCGAGGAGCGCTACACCGAGATCCGCGCCTACGAGGGCAAGGACGTCACCGCCACCTGGGCGATCGAGGACGGTCACCTCCTTGAGCAGTGACGACGCCAAGCACGCGGCGCTCGAGGAGGCCAAGCGCGAGGTCGAGGAGGCCGAGTCCCTGACGGGCGCCTCCGCGGTCGCCGTGCACGCCACCACGGGCCCGCGGCGCTCCCCGCTGGTCACCCTCGCCTGGGTGGCCCCCGGCACGATCTGGCTGCTCCTGTTCCTGATCGCGCCGCTGGTGATGATCGTGCTCGTGTCCGTCTGGCAGAAGACGCCGGTCGGGTTCGACCCGTTCGCCTTCACCACCGAGGGCTACACGAAGCTGTTCGACACGCCCGTGTACCTCGACACCCTCAAGGACACGATCATCCGCGCGCTGATCGTGACCGCGCTGTGCATCCTGATCGGCTACCCGATCGCGTACTTCCTGGCCCGCGGCGTCAGCTCGATCCGCTACCAGATCGCGCTGTTCGTCTTCGTGCTCGCCCCGTTCTGGGTCGCGTACGTCGTGCGCATCGTGGCCTGGCTGCCGGTGCTCGGCCGCCAGGGCGTCATCAACTACTTCCTCGTGGAGGTGATCGGCGTCCGCGCCGAGCCGATCGACGCGCTCCTGTACTCGAACTTCGCGATCATCCTGGCCCTGGTGCAGCTGTACGTGCTGTTCATGGTCACGCCGATCTTCTTCCAGCTCGCCACGCTGGACAACGCCGCGATCGAGGCCGCCCGCGACCTCGGCGCGACGCCGGCCAAGGTGTTCCGGGAGGTCATCCTCCCGCTCAGCCTGCCGGGCGTCCTGATCGGCTGCATCTTCGTCTTCGTCCTCGTGATGGGCGAGTTCGCGACGGTGCGCCTGATCGGCGGCGGCACGATCCAGTCGGTCGGCACCCTGGTGTACGACTACTACAAGCTGCCCGACCTGCCCACCGCGGCGGCCGGGGCGACGATCCTCGTCGCGGTGATGACGATCGGGGTCGCCGTCCTCCTGCGCTTCTCCAAGATCCGGGAGGTCGTGTGATGACGCTGCTCTGGTACCTGATCGGCGTCCTGATCCTGGTGGTGCCCTTCGCCGCCATGGTCATGCTCCCGATCAAGCGCTCGAAGCCGGTCCTGACCGTCTACTTCCTGCTGTTCGTCGTGTTCATGTACGGGCCGATGGTCGCGATGGCCGTCCTCTCCCTGCAGGGCACGACCGGCAGCATGACCCTGCCGGCGAAGGAGCTCTTCTCCTTCCACTGGTACTCCGAGCTCAACTCGTCGATGAGCGTGATGGTCGCGGTCCGCGAGGGCATCGGGAAGTCGCTCTGGCTGTCTCTGATCGTCGCCGTGATCACCGCGGTCCTGTCGCTCACCCTGGGCATGGCGTTCCGGCGCCAGTTCCGGGGCTCGGGCGCGCTCTTCTACGCGATCCTGCTGAGCCTGATGACGCCGGGCCTCCTGCTCTCGCTGGGCCTGTCGTTCCTGCTCTACTACGTCGGGATCCAGAAGGGCGAGGGCGCGCTCGGGTACGTGCCGATCATCGGCGTCCAGACGGTCTGGGCGCTGCCGTTCGGCTTCCTGGTGATGATGTCGATCTTCAACCGCTACGACGCGCGCGCGGAGGAGGCGGCTCGCGACCTGGGGGCGTCCAACGTGACGACCTTCCGCGAGGTCACGCTGCCGCTGATCTGGACGGGCGTGTTCGGCGCGGGGCTGTTCGGCTTCACCCTCGCCCTCAACGAGTTCGAGCGCACGTTCCTCGTCTCCGGCACGATCAACACGCTGCCCCTGCAGCTCTACATCATCACCACGGCGTCGGTGCTCCGCCCGTACGTGTACTCGCTCGGCGTGGTGACGATCCTCCTGTCCTTCCTGCTGATCGCCCTGTTCCTGGTGGTCAGCGGCCTGACCGGGCGCAAGAAGACGCGTGCGGTCGAGGAGGACGGAAGCGGCGTCGACGCCCCGTCGATGACGCCCGCCGCCGCCAGCGGCGACTGACGACGCGACACCGGGGCCCCCTTCCGCACGCTGCGGGAGGGGGCCCTTCGCGTTCCCGGGGCCCCTGTCCGGCGGGCGGCGTAGCGTGCGGCCCGTGGCGGACGCGGGACACCGGGAGGGCGGCTGCCTGTGCGGCCGGATCCGCTACCGCGCGGCCGAGCCGCTGACGGCGATCACGATCTGCCACTGCACGGAGTGCCGCGCCACCTCGGGCGGGACCCCGGCCCACACGTCCTGCGCGGCCGACGGCTTCGCGCTGACCGCGGGCGCGGGCGAGCTGCGCTGGTTCCCGGGGCCGACGAGCGAGACGGGCGGGGAGCGCGGCTTCTGCCCGACCTGCGGCTCCTACCTCCTGTTCCGGATCGACGGCGACGCGCGGATGTACCTGACCGCGGGATCGCTCGACGACGCGACGGGCATCCCCTTCGACACGCACATCTGGTGGGCCAGCCGGGCGCCCTGGGAGGCGCCGGACGGCCGGCCGACCATCGAGCGCTACGACTAGGGGGCGGCGGGCCGGGGCCCGCCGCCCCTCGTCCTAGCGGCGGGTGACGGCCGCCGCGAGCGGCCCGATGCCGCCCTCGGCGAGGTCGTCCACGGCGGCGATGATCGCGTCCATCTGGGCGTCGTCGAACACGGAGGCCCCCAGCGCCCGGAACTTCGCGCACATGCCCTCGTAGCCGAGCCGGTTCTCCGGGTCGCCCTTGGCGTGCTCGAGCGTCGCGGTCAGCGTGCGGCCGTCCGTCGTGGTGATGGTCATGTCGCAGGGCCAGAGGTCCGGGAAGCGGGCGTCGTGCTCGGGGCGAACGACGGCCTGCGTCCGCTCGGCCACCGCGAGGACCGCGGCGTCGCCGAGGGCCTCGGTGGCGTACTCGTCGAGCGAGGCCTGGCCCTTGGCGATGCCGAGCCCGACGGCGTACGGCAGCGAGAACTGCGCGTCGACGTCGTTCGTCGGGCGCACCTTGCGGTCGCGGGGCTCGACGACGATGCCGATCGCCGCCGACACCACGCCGACCTCGATCGACGCGACGTCGTCGGGGCCGATCCCGTGCTCCGCGCGCAGCTGGAGCGCGAGGTCGATCGGGCCCTGGTTGTAGCGGCAGCAGGCGTGCGGCTTGACGCTCGTGATCGCGAGCTCGAACGGCTGGCCCAGGCCCTGCGTGAGGCGGGCGAGGTTCTCCTCGGAGCCGTAGCCGCGCAGGAGGCCGTCACGGCCGTCGAACGGCTTGAGCGGGCCGGTGAAGCCCTGCTGGGCGAGGCGCGCGGCGACGTAGCCCGCGTGGCTCGACCAGCCGGGGTGCAGGCGCTTCGTCCAGGCGCCCTCCGACAGGAACTCGGTGCGGCCGGCGGCCTGCGAGGCGGCGATGCCGAAGGCGTGCGCGAGCTGCTCCTCGGTCAGGCCGATCAGCTTGCCGACCGCGGCCGCCGTCGAGAAGGGGCCCACGATCGCCGTCGGGTGGAAGCCCTTGGCGTAGACCTCCTTGGCGGTCAGGGCGCGGCCGAGCCGGCAGGCGACCTCGTAGCCCGCCACGATCGCCGCGATCAGCTCGCGGCCCGACGAGCCCTCGACCTCGGCCGCCGCCATCGCGCCCGGGATCACGACGACCGCCGGGTGCAGGGACGACGCCGAGTGGGTGTCGTCGAGCTCCACGGAGTGGGCCGCGATCGAGTTCGTGAACAGGGCCCACTCGGGGCGGGCCGGCGCCTTGCCGACCACCGCCGTCAGGGTCGAGCCCTCCCCCGCGCCCATCGCGGCCAGCGCGCGGTCGACCGAGGGCATGTTCTCCATGACGCCGCCGCGGGCGGCCGTGCCGAGGTGGTCGAGGACCAGCTCCCGGCAGTAGGCCTCCGTCTCCGGGTCGATGTCCTCGTAGCGGAGCCCGAGGACCCACCCGGCGAGCTCGCGTGCGATCACGGCACGACCACGATCTTGCCGAAGTGCCCGCGGCTCTCCATGCGCTCGAAGGCCGAGCGGATCTCGTCGAGGGGGACCTGCGTGTCGACGAGGGGCTTGAGGCGGCCGTCGTGGCACATCTGCATGACCGTCTCGTACTCGCCCTTCGTGTAGGTGAAGGAGCCGATGATCTGCCACTGCATCCGGAACAGCGGGATGATGTCGAGCGGCACGACCTCGCCCGAGTGGCCGCCGCAGGTGACGAGGCGGCCGTCCTTGCCGAGCGAGTTGAGGCCCGCGGCGAAGAGGTCGCCGCCGACGTGCTCGTACGTGAGGTGGGCGCCCGCGCCGTCGGTGATGCGCATGACCTCCTCGACGATGTCCTGCTTGGTGTAGTTGATGCCGTGGTGCATGCCCATCTTGGCCGCCGCCTCGAGCTTGTCGTCGCCCGAGGAGGTGCCGATGATGCGCGCGCCGGCCATCGCGGCGAGCTGGACGGCGGCCGAGCCGATGCCCGAGCCGACCGAGTTGATCAGGACGGTCTCGCCGATCGCCAGGCGGCCGCGCGTGAACAGCATGTGGAAGGCGGTGCCGAAGGCGATCTGGACGGCCGCCGCGTCCACGAGGGACATGCCGTCGGGGACGCGCACGAGGTGGCTCTCGGGGACGCAGCAGTACTCGGCGTAGCCGCCGGGGCGCGTGACGCCGATGAAGTCGATCGCGGCGAGGTTCTCGCGGCCGGTGCGGGCGTAGTGGTTGTTGAGGTCGATGCCCATCAGGTAGGGGGCGACGCGGTCGCCGACCTTCCAGGCGTCGGACACGCCGGAACCGGTCTCGACGATCTCGCCGGCCAGCTCGAGGCCGAAGATCACGGGCGGCTCGGCGGGGAAGCGCGAGATGCCCTCGCGGAAGTCGACGTCGAGGTGGTTGAGGGCGCAGGCCCCGACCTTGATCTTGACCTCGTGGGCCTGGGGCTCGGGGTCGGGCACCTCGTCGACGACGATCTTGTCGATGCCGCCGTACTCGTGGAAACGGGCTGCGCGCATGGTCTCTCTCCTCCGGGCTCCGAAACGGGAACGAGGGGTAGTATCGTCCGGGCGCGCGGCCCGGTCAAACCCTACGCCGCCCGTGGGTTTACGCCGCCGCGCGCGCCGAGCAGCATCCCGGCGCCGGCGACGAGCGTGATCGCCGCCGCGAAGGCCCAGGCGGCGCCCCAGCCCCACTGGTCGGCCAGGAGGCCGAACAGGGGCGGCACGACCACGACGCCGCTGAACACGCAGCGCAGGGCCCAGCCGGACAGCCGCCCGACGTGGCTCGCGGGCACGGAGGTGGCCACGAGCGCGAGGAAGACGCCGTTCCAGCCGATGCTGGTCAGGCCGATCAGGACGAGGCACGGCCACAGCCACGGGCCGGTCGGCAGGAGCGCGATCCCGACCAGGCCGATCGCCGCGATCAGGGCGGTCAGAAACAGCCCCGTCCAGCGGTTGCGGGCGAACCAGCGGTCCGAGACGACGGCCCAGCCGAGCCGCCCGACGGTGCCGCCCACCATCATCACGGCGAAGGAGACGCCGGCCACCCCGAGCGCGTAGCCGTGGGCGTCGGTCAGGAACAGGGTCAGGTAGGCCATGAAGCCCTGCTGGACGCCGGCCATCAGGAAGCCGAAGGCCCCCACGCCGAGCCGCCAGCCGAGGCGGATCGGGATCCGGCCGGGATCGTGCTCGGGGCTGGCGGGCAGGCGCGTCTGGCGGACCAGCCCCTCGCGCAGCACCACGACGAGCACGGCCACGAGCAGCGCGCCGACGACGGGCGCGAGCAGCGACCCGCGCCAGCCGAGGGCGTGCGCCAGGGCGGGCAGCGTGAGGCCGGCGATCAGGCCGCCGAGCGTGACCCCGACCTGCTTGGCGCTCATCAGGAGGCCCTGGTTGGAGCCGTCGGCGGCGCCGCGCACGATCACGTTGGTGGGCGGCGTGATGCAGCCGTAGGCGAGCCCGACGGCGAACATCGCCAGGAAGAACAGCCAGACCATCGGCGAGACGGCGGCGATCAGCTCGAACAGCGCCACCGCGACCATGGCCAGCGCGAGCAGGCGCACGGCGCCGAAGCGGTCGGTGAGGTGGCCGGAGGGGCCGCTGGCCACGGCCGCGCCGCCGAAGATGGCCGTGGTGATCAGCCCGAAGGCCGCGAGGCTCATGTCGAGGTCGGCGCGCACGAGCGGGCCGATCGGGGCCACGGAGAGAGTCGCGTAGGCGCCCATCATCAGCGCGCCGCCCGACACCGCGACCGCGGCCGCGACGCCGCCGCGCCCGCCGACCGCCGGTGCGCCCGCCGTCCCCATCCCGGGCATACTTCCACACAATCCTTCGCCGACGAGAGGTAGCCCCGTGAGCGCCCCGATCCGCACGCTGATGTTCGCCTCCGCCAACGACCCCGAGCGCTCGCTGAAGGCGATCGCGATCGGGGCCTCGGCGGTCTGCCTCGACCTCGAGGACGCGGTCGCCAAGGCCGAGAAGGCGAACGCCCGCGGCGTCCTCGCCGGCACCCTCGCCGACCCCTCCGTGGAGGGCGCCGACGTGCACGTGCGGGTCAACGGCGTCGCCACCGAGTTCTGCGACGACGACCTGACGGCGATCGGCCCGCAGCTCGGCCGCCTCAGCGGCGTCCTCGTGCCGATGGTCGAGTCCGCCGACGAGGTGCGCCACGTCGCGGACCGCCTCGACGCGCTCGAGGCCGAGCACGGCGTGCCCGCCGGCCAGGTGCGGCTGATCGCGATCGCGGAGACCGCCAAGGGGGTGCTCGCGGCGCCCTCCGTGGCGGCCTCCACCCCGCGCCTGCGCACGCTCCTGCTCGGCCCCGCCGACCTCTCGCACGACCTCGGCGTGGAGCTGACCGCCGACGGCTACGAGCTCTTCGCCGCGCGCACCCAGCTCGTGCTGGCCGCGCGCGCCGCCGGCCTCGAGGGCCCGATCGACGGCCCCTTCCTCGGGCTCAAGGACGACGAGGGCACCCGCACCTCCGCGCAGTGGGCCAAGCGGCTCGGCTTCCAGGGCAAGATGGTGCTGCACCCGCAGCAGCTGCCCGTGGTCGCCGGGGTGTTCGCGCCGTCGGCCGACGAGGTGGCCTGGGCCGAGGCCGTCGTGGCGGCCTTCGCCGAGCACGAGGCCCAGGGCATCTCGGCCTTCAAGATGGAGGACGGCACCTTCGTCGACTACCCCGTCGTGGACCGCGCCCGCGCGGTCCTGCGGGACGCCGGCGCCTAGAGCGCCGGGGCCTGGGCGGGCAGCGACTCGAGGTAGGCGACGACCTCGTCGTTCGGGAGGACGTCGCCGTACTTCTGGCCGATGTCGAACAGGTTGGCCTCGTGCGGGCCCGGGGCGCGGTCGCCCGAGCACTCGCGGGGCACGATCACGCGGTAGCCGTGCTGGAGGGCGTCCACGGCGGTGGCGCGCACGCAGCCCGAGGTGGTGACGCCGGTGACGATGCAGGTGTCGGCCTGCCAGGCCGCCATCAGGGCGCCGAGGTTGGTGCCCCAGAAGGCCGAGGCGAACTGCTTGACCACGAGCGTGTCGCGGGCGTCCATCCCGAGGCGCTCGTCGATCTCGGCCCACTCCGAGCCCGCCTTGAGCACCAGGAGGCTCGGCACCTTGGCCTGGAAGACGGCGGCCGCCTGGGCGGGCGCCTCGTCGTAGTAGACCGTGGTGAAGACGACCGGCACGCCCTTGTCGTGGCAGGCATCCACGAGCCGCCGGTTCTCGGCCACCAGCTCGGTGTAGTCGCCGCCGAGGGGGCTCGCCGGATCGGTGAAGCCCTTCTGGAGGTCGACGATCACGAGGACGGGCCGCCGGCCGAAGCCGGCGGCCCTCCCGAATCCGCGCTCCGCGTAGAACGCGTCGGTCTCGTGCCCGTGCGTGCTGCTCACGGGGCGGTGACGATGTCCCCGGGCAGGTCGTCCTTCTCGCGGACGCGCTTCTGCGCCTCCGCGCCGTCCTCGAGCGGCGACCACTTCAGCGGCGTCGCCGGGATCGGCGGCTCGAGGCCGGTCTCCGCCTTGCAGTTGGCGAGGACCTCCTCGAGCGGCGGCCCGAAGTCGAAGAACAGGGCGTCGCCGCGCTCCGCGCGCTGGCGCTCCCGCTCCGTCTCCGTGGCCGCCTCGTCGGCGGTGCCGTCGGCGTTCATCACGACGCCGTAGCCCTCCTTGGCGTACGCCGGGCTGACGAGCCCGAAGGCCACGTCGCGGACGACGGCCTCGACCGGGCGGTCGAGGCGGTCCTTCCAGCCCCCGCCGCCGGCGGTGCGGTAGATCAGCATGTCGCCGGGCTCGACCTCGATCTCGTCGCACTTCGACGGCAGCCGCTCCTCGGAGCCGTCGACGCGCTTGAGGATCTTCTCCGAGCGGGCGCCCGGCAGGCCGCCGAGGACGCCCCACGGGCGGGTCAGCCAGCGGTCGTCGTGGATCGAGACCTCACCGGGCTCGAGGTAGACGTACCGCTTCTCGACGCCGTTGCCGCCGCGGTGCAGGCCCGGGCCGCCGGAGTCGGTGACCGTGGTGTAGCCGTCGATGCGCAGCGGGTAGTACGCCTCGAGGTACTCGGTCGGGATGTTCTCGAACAGCGGCCACCACGAGTGGCCGTCCATGCCGTCCCCGATCGGGCGGCCGGGGATGCCGCCGTAGAGGATCTCCATGGCGTAGAAGAAGTCGCCCTTCTCGCCCCAGCCGGAGTACAGCATGTACGGCGAGGTGCCGTAGCCCGCCGCCGTGTTCAGCTCCGGGGCCTGCTTGGTCAGCGCGCCGCCGAGCACGTCGAACAGCCGCGCCAGCGCGTGGGTGCGGCAGCCGAGGGCGGACGGGAAGCGCGGACGCAGGAGGCAGCCCTCCGGCAGGATGATGTGGAGCAGCGGGTAGAACCCGTCGTTGAACAGGATCTGCGGGTCGTTGACCATGATCAGGTAGATCCCGATGAACATCTTGAACATCCCCTCGGAGAGGTAGAAGTTCACGGGGCCCATGGCCTGCGGATCCGTCCCGGTCCAGTCGAAGAAGGCGTGGTCGCCCTCCCGCCAGATCGTCAGCTTCATCTTGAAGGGGCCGTGGCCGAGGCCGTCGTCGTCGACGTAGTCCTCGAACGAGTGCGGCACCTCGGGGATGGCCAGGTTGATCAGGGTCTTCATCGCCGCGTGGGTGCGGTCGAGGAGCGCCTGGCAGGCCGCCAGGTAGGTCTCCTTGCCGAAGCGGTCGCAGAGCTCCTGGACCCGCTTCTCGCCCGCGCGGCAGCCCGCGATCAGGGCGAACATGTCGGCGCGGTTCATCGCCGGCATGCGCATGTTGTTGAAGATCAGGTTGAGGACCGGCTGCTGCACCTCGCCCCGCTCGATCACCTTGACCGGCGGGATGATCAGGCCCTCGTCGTAGATCGTCTTCGCGTTCGTCGGCAGCGAGCCCGGGAGGCGGCCGCCGGCGTCCATCATGTGGCCGAACTGCGACGACCAGCCGACGAGCTCGCCGCCGTGGAAGATCGGCACGAGGATCAGCCAGTCGTTGGTGTGCGAGATGGAGGCGGAGCACTTGAAGGGGTCCGACGTGAGGATCACGTCGCCCTCGTAGATGCCCTGGTCCCACTCCTCCATCATCTCGTTGATGTAGGCCCCGAACTGGCCCACGACCATGCGGCCGCGCGGGTCCGTGATCATCGGGAACTCGTCGTGCTGCTCCCGGATGACCGGGCTCATCGCCGAGCGGAACAGCGTCGCGTCCATCTCGTAGCGGGCGCTCTTCAGGGCGCCCTCGATGATGTCGAGGGTGACGGGGTCGATCTCGACGTCCGTCGGGATCTCCGCGATGCGGAGCTCGTCGGTGGTGGATGCCATCGTGTCCGCCTCCCCTAGGCCTTCGGGTTGATCAGGATGTTGAAGTACCGGTCCATCTCGGCCGTGTAGCCGGGGAGGACCACCGTCGTGGAGTCGAACTCCGTGACGATCGCCGGGCCGTCGAACGTGGCGCCCGGCGTGAGCTTGCCGCGGTCGTAGATCTTGGTCGCGACCTTCTCGCCCTTGAAGACGATCTGGTGCTCCTCGACCACCGCGTCGGAGCCGTCGTTGGCCTTGACCTCGCCCTCGGGGAGCTTGATCTTCGGCACGGCGCCGTTGCCGATGCAGCGCAGGTTGACGATCTCCTTGCGGGCGTCGTCCATCATGAAGCCGTACAGCTGCTCGTGCATCTGGTCGAACAGGTCGCCCATGGCCGTGATCGAGCCGCCCTTGACGGCGTCGATCTCGACCGGGACGGGGATCTCGTAGCCCTGGAGGACGTAGCGCATGTCCGCCAGGAACGTGACCCGCTGGTCGCCCTCGGCGATGCCCTCCGACGTCATCCACTCGCGGGTGCGGGCGCCGAGGTCGTCGAGGACCGCCGCGACGTCGGAGATGTTGACCTCGTCCATCGGGGTGACGATCGTCTGGGCGAACTCGTTGCGGAACTCGGCGACGAGGTCGCCGGTCGCGCAGAGCAGGCCCGGAGCCGGGGGCACGATCACGGGGAACGAGCCCATCAGCTCGGCCACCGCGTTGGCGTGCAGCGGGCCCGCGCCGCCGAAGGCGACGAGCGCGAAGTCGCGCGGGTCGTAGCCGCGCTGCACGGAGACGAGGCGCAGGGCGCCCGCCATGTTCTCGTTGACGATCGCGAGGATGCCCTCGGCGGCGGCCTCGGTGTCGAGGCCGATCGCGTCGCCGATCGTCTGCACGGCCGCCGTGGCGCCCGCGACGTCGAGCTCCATCTCGCCGCCCAGAAGGCGCGGCGGGAGGTGGCCGACGACGACGTTCGCGTCGGTCACGGTCGGCTCGGTGCCGCCCTTGCCGTAGGCCGCGGGGCCCGGCTCGGCGCCGGCCGACTGCGGGCCGACGCGCAGGGCGCGCGTCAGCTGCGGGACGTGGGCGATCGAGCCGCCGCCCGCGCCGACGGTGTGCACGTTGATCGACGGCACCTTCAGGCGGAACTGCCCGATCGAGGTGTCGCGGCCGATCGTCGGCTCGCCGTTCTGGCAGAGGGCCACGTCGGTGGACGTGCCGCCCATGTCGAACGTGAGGATGTTCGGGTAGCCCGCGCGCACCGACAGGGCGAGCGCGCCGGCGACGCCGCCGGACGGGCCGGAGAGGACGCCGTAGATCGGGTTGCGGGCCGCCTCGCGGGTCGTCATCAGGCCGGCGTCGGAGCGCAGGATGTTGACGTCGCAGGTCGCGCCGCCCTTCTTGAGCTCCGCGTCGAGGTTGTCGACGTACGTCTGCACCTTCGGGCGCACGAACGAGTTCATGCACGCGGTCAGCGTGCGCTCGTACTCGCGGAACTCCGGCACCACGTCCGAGGACAGGGTGACGGGGAAGCCCGGGTAGAGGCGCTCGACGATCTCGCCGATCTGCTTCTCGTGCTTGTTGGAGATGTACGAGTTGATCAGGCCGACGGTGAGCGACTCGACGCCGCTCTCCACCAGCTGCCTGATGATGCCCTCGACCTGCTTCTCGTCGACGGGCACCACGGTCTCGCCGCGGGGGCCCATGCGCTCGACGGCCTCGACGGTGTCGGAGAGCAGCGCCGGCGGGTCGGGCTTGATCATGATGATCCAGCCGGCCAGCGGGCCCGGCGTCTGCGAGCGGGCCAGGTGCAGGATCTGCTTGAAGCCCTGCGTGGTGATCAGGCCGACGCGGGCGCCCTTGCCCTCGAGGACCGCGTTGGTGGCCACGGTGGTGCCGTGCATGATGTTGCCGAGCTCGGCCGGGCTGATGCCCGCCGTCTCGCAGATCTTGGTCACGCCGACGAGCACGCCCTGGGAGGGGTCGCTCGGCGTCGACGGGGTCTTGACCCGGTGCTGGGTCCCGTCTTCGTCATTGACGAGGAAGAGGTCGGTGAAGGTGCCACCGACGTCCACTCCTAGGCGATACGCCACAGGTCCGTCCTTTCTCTCCAGGTGCAGGGCACTACGCTAGACGATCCCGGCCTGCTGCAGGTCCCCGAGCTCGCCCTGCGTGAGCCCGACGAGTCCGCACCAGATCTCCTCGTTGTCCGCCCCGACCTCCCACTTGCCGCCCCAGCGGATCGAGCCGGGGGTCTGGGAGAGCTTCGGGGTGATGCCCGGGACCGGCATCGTGCCGATCTCGGGGTCCTCGATGTCCACGATCAGCCCGCGCTCGCGGAAGTGCGGGTCGTCGTACATGTCGGCGGCCGAGTAGACCCCGGCCGACACGACGTTCGCCTCCGCGAGCATCTCGTCGAGCTCGGCGGCCGTGTACCCGGCCGCCCACTCGTCGATCATCGCGTACAGCTCGTGCTCGTGCTCGCCGCGCGCGCGGTGCGTCGCGTAGCGCTCGTCCTCGGCCAGCTCGGGCCGGCCCATCAGCGCCGACAGGCGCTTCCACAGCGAGTCGTGGTTGGCCGCGATGACCACCCACTTGCCGTCCTTCGACTGGTGCACGTTGGACGGCGCGATCTTCGACAGGTACGAGCCGGAGGGCTCGCGGATGACGCCGGTCAGGCCGTACTCGGTGATCGTCGACTCGGTCATCGCGAAGCAGGCGTCGACGATCGCGGCGTCGATCACCTGGCCCTTGCCGGAGCCCCTGGCGTCGCGCCAGTAGAGCGCCATCAGGATGCCCTCGAAGGCCTGCTTGGCGGCGAGCGTGTCGCCGAGCGAGATGCCGGCGCGCGGCGGCGCCTGGCCCGGGTAGCCGTTGAAGTAGCGCAGGCCGCCCATCGCCTCGCCGGCGGCGGCGAAGCCGACGCGGTCCTTGTAGCGCCCGGTCTGGCCGTAGCCGGAGACGCGGGCGTAGATCAGGCGCGGGTTGGCGGCGAGGGCCTGGTCGGGGCCGATGTTCCACTTCTCCATCGTCCCCGGGCTGAAGTTCTCGAGGGCCACGTCCGCCTTGGCCATCAGCTCGAGGGCGAGCTCCTGGCCGCGCGGCTCGCGCAGGTTGAGGGTCACGACCTTCTTCGAGCGGGCCAGGGTCGGCCACCAGAGCGTGTGGTCGTTGACCTTCTCGCGGCCCCACACGCGCATCGGGTCGCCGGCGGGCGGCGCCTCGACCTTGATCACCTCGGCGCCGAAGTCGGCCATCAGGGACGCGCAGTAGGGCCCGGCCAGGAGCTGGCCGAACTCGATCATGCGCACGCCCTCCAGCGGGCCCTGCGTGGTCTCCTCGCTATCCGTCACTCGCCTCTCCGATCGGGGGAACCGCGATCCTCTCACCTGCCCCATCGCCGGCCGCGCGGTTTCGGCCGACTGGGGTCCGTGCGCTAGGCCAGGGCGTGGCGCTTGAGCAGGCCCTTGGCGATGATCGTCTCCTGGATCTCGTTCGAGCCCTCGCCGATCATCATCAGCGGGGCGTCGCGGTAGAGGCGCTCGACCTCGTACTCCGTCGAGTAGCCGTAGCCGCCGAAGATGCGCATCGCCTCCTCGGCGCAGCGCTGGCAGGTCTCGGTCGCGTAGAGCTTGGCCATGCCGGCCTCGACGTCGGCGCGCTGGCCCGAGTCCTTCTTCCGCGCGGCGGCGAGGATCAGGTGCTTGGAGGCCTCGATGCGGGTCGCCATGTCGGCGATCTTCTTCTGGATCAGCTGGTGGTAGCCGATCGGCTTGCCGAAGGCCTCGCGCTGCTGGGCGTACTCGAGCGACAGCTCGAGGGCGCGCAGGGAGATGCCGAGGCCGCGGCTGGCGACGTTGATGCGGCCGGTCTCGATGCCGCTCATCATCTGGTAGAAGCCCTGCCCGACCTTGTCGGGGCCGCCGAGGACGGCGCTCGCGGGGACGCGGTGGTCCTCGAAGGTCAGCTCGACGGACTCGACGCCGTGGTAGCCGAGCTTGCCGAGGTGCGGCGACACCTTGAGGGTGCCCTGGTCGGCCACCAGCGGCTCCTTGTCGACGAGCAGCGCCGTCATGCCGGTGTGGCGCGGGTCCGCGTCGGGGTCGGTCTTGACCAGCAGCGCGATCACGGACGCGCGGTCGCCGTTGGTGACCCACATCTTGGAGCCGTTGATCACGTACTCGTCGCCGTCGAGGCGCGCCGTGGTGATGATCGCCTGCACGTCGGAGCCGGCGCCCGGCTCGGTCATCGAGAAGCAGGAGCGGATCTCGCCGGCGGCGAGGCGCGGCAGGTAGGCGTCCTTCTGCGCGTCGGAGCCGTGGGCGGCGATCATGCCGCCGACGATGTACTGGCCGTTGACGATGCCCGACACGGCCATCCAGCCGCGCGTCAGCTCGGCGATCGCGAGCGCGTAGGTGACGAGGTCGAGACCGAGGCCGCCGTACTCGGTCGGGATCCGCATGCCGAAGGCGCCCATCTCGCGCAGGCCGTCGACGATCGCGGCCGGGAACTCGTCCCTGGCCTCGAGCTCCTTGGCGACGGGGATGATCTCCTGGTCGACGAACGCCCGGATGGCCTCGAGGATCTCCCGCTGCTCGTCCGTGATGTCGAGGCCGTCGAAGGCGCTGATCCGCTCCTTGAGGGGCATGCCGGTCCGTCTCCCTGTCGTCGTGTCGCGCGGGGCCCGGACGGCCCCGCTGAATGCTTCGCTGCGCGCAAGATTACGGCCGGTCGGCCGTCAGCGGAAGGACGGCGCGGCGCACGGCCTCCGGGACGGGCACGGGGCGCATCGCGGCGCGCTCGACGTAGACGTGCACGAAGCGGCCGTCGGCGGCCGCCCGCTCCTCCCCCGCCCGGAAGACGCCGAGCGCGTAGGCCACCGACGTCTCGCCGACGCGCTCGACGCGCAGGCCGATCTCGACGGGCTCGGGGAAGCTGATCGGCGCGTGGTAGCGGCAGCCCGTCTCCACCACCACCCCGACCACGTCCCCGGAGGCCGGGTCGAGGGCGCCCTGCTCGACCAGGTGCGCGTTGACGGCGGTGTCGAACCAGCTGTAGTAGACGACGTTGTTGACGTGCCCGTAGGCGTCGTTGTCCATCCAGCGCGTCGTGACCGCGCGGAACGCGGCGAAGTCGGCGCGGGTCGGGATCGGGGGGCGCTCGGACACGGGGGAAGCCTAGCCCGAGACGGGAGCGGCGCCGCGCTAGACTCGCCCGCATGAGCGCGATCGCCACCCTGCCCGACGCCTGGTACACCGACCCCGCGGTGCTCGAGCGCGAGCGCGCGACCATCCTGCGCGCCGGCTGGCAGTACATCGGCTCGGCTGCGGAGGTGTCCGAGCCGGGCTCGTTCATGGCCGCCGACCTCGCCGGGCTGCCGATCGTGGCCACGCGCGACACGGACGGCGCGCTGCACGGCCTCGTCAACGTCTGCCGCCACCGCGGGGCGCTCGTGGCCGAGGGCTGCGGGCGGCGCAAGACCCTGCAGTGCCGCTACCACGGCTGGACCTACCGCCTCGACGGCACGCTGCACCGCTCGCCCGGCATGGACGCCCCCGACGACGTGCGCCTGCCCGCGATCG
>CAIQOY010000182.1 GCA_903873565.1 uncultured Actinomycetes bacterium | reverse complement strand
CGTCGGGGCTGTCCGTGTGGCGCCGGCGCAGATCGCTCGCGACCTGCGCGATCGCGTCGGCGTCGAGCAGCTCGCGCAGGTCCTCCTGCCCCAGCAGCTCGCGTAGGAGCTCGCGGTCGAGCGACAGCGCCTGGGCGCGCAGCTCGGCGGGCGGCGCATCGCCCTCGTACATGTCCTGGGCGACGTAGTCGAAGAGCAGCGACGCGGCGAACGGCGAGCCCGTCGGCGTCTCGACCTCGGCCACCTCGAGCGTGCGGGCGCGCAGCCCCTCGAGCAGCCCGCGCAGGCCCGGCACGTCGAAGACGTCCTGGAGGCACTCGCGGTACGTCTCGAGCACGATCGGGAACGCCGGGTAGCGGGTGGCGACGCCCTGCAGCGCCTGGGCGCGCAGGCGCTGCTGCCAGAGCGGGGTGCGCTGGCCGGGGCGCCGGCGCGGGATCAGGAGCGCGCGGCCCGCGTTCTCGCGGAAGCGGGCGGCGAACAGCGCGCTGCCGGCCAGTTCGCGCACGACGAGGTCCTCGACCTCGTCGGGATCGAGCAGCACGACGTCGGCGGGCGGCGGGTCGTCGGCGTCGGGGATGTGCAGGATGATCCCGTCGTCCGACCACAGGGCCTGCGCGTCGATGCCGTGGTCGGTGCGCAGCCGCGCGCCGATCGCCAGCGCCCAGGGCGCGTGGACGCGGGCCCCGAACGGCGTCAGCACGCAGAGCCGCCAGTCGCCGATCTCGTCGCGGAAGCGCTCCACGACGACCGTGCGGTCGCTCGGCAGCACCCCGGTCGCCTCGCGCTGCTCGCGCAGGTAGGCGAGCAGGTTGTCGGCGGCGCGCTGGTCGAGGCGGTGGCGCTCCACCAGCCGGCGGCGCGCGGCGTCGCGGCGCATGCCGCCGATCTCGCGCGTGAAGGCGCCGAGCGCCCGCCCGAGCTCGATCGTGCGGCCGGCGCCCTCGCCGCGCCAGAACGGGATCTGGCCGGGCCGGCCCGGGGCGGGCGTGACGAGCACGCGGTCGCGGGTGATGCGCTCGATCCGCCACGACGACGCCCCGAGCTGGAAGACCTGCCCGGCGCGCGCCTCGTAGACCATCTCCTCGTCGAGCTCGCCGACCCGGCCGGAGCCGTCGGCGAGGTGCACGCCGTAGAGGCCGCGGTCGGGGATGGTGCCGGCGTTGGCCACGGCGAGGGAGCGCGTGCCCTCGCGGCCGGTGACCGTGCCGGCCAGGCGGTCCCAGGTGATGCGGGCCCGCAGCTCGGCGAACTCGTCCGAGGGGTAGCGGCCCGAGAGCATGTCGAGGACGCCCTCGAGCTGGGAGCGCGGGAGGTCGCGGTAGGGGGCGGCGCGCCGGATCAGGCGCTCGAGGTCGTCGACGGGCCACTCCTCCACGGCGCAGATCGAGACGATCTGCTGGGCGAGCACGTCGAGGGCGTTCTGCGGGATCCGGATCGGCTCGACGTCACCGGCCAGCATCCGCTCGGCCACCACGGCGCTCTCCACGAGGTCGCCGCGGTGCTTCGGGAAGATCATCCCGTGGCTGACGGCGCCGACGGAGTGGCCGGCGCGGCCCACGCGCTGCAGGCCACGGGCGACGCTGCGCGGCGACTCGACCTGGATCACGAGGTCGATCGCGCCCATGTCGATTCCGAGCTCGAGCGAGGAGGTGGCGACCAGGCAGGGCAGCTCGCCGGCCTTCAGCAGCTCCTCGACCTCCTGGCGGGTCTCGCGGGCCAGGGAGCCGTGGTGCGAGCGCGCCACCTCGCGCTCGGCGAGCTCGTTGAGGCGCAGGGCGAGGCGCTCCGCGAGGCGCCGGTAGTTGACGAAGATCAGCGTGGTGGTGTGGGCCTCGATCAGCTCGAGCAGGCGCGGGTAGATGGCCGGCCAGACCGACGTGGCGGCGGAGTCGCCGGCGCCGGCGACCGGGTCGGGCGGCTCGGCCTCGCCCTCGGGGCGCGCCATGTCGGCCAGCGGCACGACCACCTCCAGCTCGAGCGGGCGCCGCGCGCCCGCGTCGACGATCGCGCAGGGCCGGTCGCCTGATGCGTAGCGGGCGACCTCGTCGAGCGGGGCGACGGTGGCCGACAGGGCGATCCGCTGGACGGGCCGGCCGGTCAGGTGCTCGAGCCGCTCGAGGCTGAGGGCGAGGTGGCTGCCGCGCTTCGTGCCGGCCACCGCGTGGACCTCGTCGATGATCACGGCCTCCACGGAGCGCAGGGCCTCGCGCCGGGTGGGTGAGGTGAGCAGCAGGAACAGGCTCTCCGGGGTGGTGATCAGGACGTCGGGCGGCGTGCGGGCCTGGCGGGCGCGCTCCTTCTCGGGGGTGTCGCCCGTGCGCACCCCGACCGTGATCTCCGGGATGGGCAGCCCGAGCCGGTCGGCGGTCGCGCGCAGGCCCGCGAGGGGCCCGCGCAGGTTGCGCTCGATGTCGTAGTTGAGGGCCTTCAGGGGCGAGATGTAGAGGAGCCGCGTGCCGGTCGCCTCCGCCGCGGGCTGCGCGGCCAGCCGGTCGAGCCCGACGAGGAAGGCGGCGAGGGTCTTGCCGGACCCCGTCGGCGCGCACAGGAGCACGTTCTCGCCGCGGGCGATCGCGGGCCAGCCCGCCCGCTGCGCGGGGGTCGGCCCGGCCGGGAAGGCCTCCTCGAGCCAGGCCCGGGCGAGCGGGGAGAGGCCGAGGTCGGCGGTCGCGGGGTCGGCGATGGCGGTGGGCATCAGCTGGCGTTTCGCAGGCGGGGGCGCCGGGGAGCGGCCCGGCGGCCGATTGGGGGTAGCGTATGCGCACCATGGCGGATGCGACGGGCGGCGGGGAGACGCACGCGGAGACCGCGGCCGAGCGGCGGTCGCGGCTGATCGCCGTGGCCTGCCGGGTGATCGCCGAGGAGGGGGTGGCAGCCTGCACCTTCCGCCGCCTGGCCGCCGCTGCGGGCTGCTCGACCCGGCCCTTCACGCACGCCTTCGGAACGCGCGACGGGCTCCTGCGCGAGGTCGCGCTGCAGACCTGGGAGGCGTCGTCGTTCGACCGCTCGCCGCTCGCGGACCCGACGCGCCTGCCGCCGGACTGGGACTGCGTCGACGACCTCGTGGCGATCGGCGAGACCTTCCTGCCGGTCACGGACGCGCTGCGGGAGTCCGAGCGCGTCTACATCGAGATCATCCTGTTCAGCCTCACCCGGCCCGCGCTCGCGGCGGAGCTCCTCGCGTTCAGCCGGGCCGCGAACCGCCGCGTCGGCCAGCTGATCGACGAGGGGCGCCGGCGCGGCCAGATCACCTCCCCGCAGACCACGGAGGACCTCACGATGGCCTTCTGGGGCCTGCAGGAGGGGCTCGCGCTGACGGCCCTCTACGAGCCGACGGAGCTGCGCCGGGAGCGGATCTCGCCGATCTGGCGGGCGGGGGTCGCGGCGCTCATGCGGCCGTAGGGCCGGGGCCGCCGATGCCCGAGGGCACCGGCGGCCGGCGGCGTCCTACGACCAGGGGTACGGGCTGTTCGACACCGGGTGGAGGTCACCCGAGGCGAAGCGCTCGTAGCGGAACGGGTAGAGCAGGGAGGAGTGGTCGCCGAGCACCACGTTCGCGACCTCCTTGCCCACGCCGATCATCTTGTAGCCGTGGTTGGAGTCCGCGATCACGTACACGTTCGGGCGCATGTAGTCGAACACCGGGAAGTTGTCGACGGTGAACGAGCCGACGCCGCCGGAGCGGGCCGCCTTGTAGTCCGCCCGGCAGCCCTCGAAGCGGCTCATGCAGTGCGAGAGGCTCGCGCACCACATGTCCGGGAAGGCCGGGTCGACGGTCGAGGTGGGGTAGGGGTCCAGCTCGAAGTCCGTCGTCAGCGCGATCGGGGCGGCGCCGCCCTGCACGCCGTGGCGGTCGCGCTTGAAGTAGTTGCCCCACAGCTCGTCGGTGACCAGCTTGCCGTCGTCCGTGTAGAGCGGGGCGTCCGAGTCCACGTGGAGGACGGGCGGCATCTTGCCGTCGGCCGTCGCGTGGCTGAGCGGGTCGACCTGGATCTCGCCCTCCTGCAGGTACCAGAACGTCCACATGTTCTGGTCCTTGTGGACGTCGCCCGAGGGGGTGCGCACGTCGAGCTTGTCGGGCAGGTCGAGCATCTCCCAGACGCGCGGGATCCACGGGCCGACGCCGATGATGACCTGCTCGCACTCGATGTCGCCGCCGGAGGTGTTGACCTTCGTGACGGCGCCGGTGCCGTCCAGCTCGAAGCCGGTGACCTTGATGCCCTCGACGATGGTGACGCCCTCGGCCTTGGCCTTGCCGGCCAGGCCCTGCATCGACTCGACGTTGAAGGCGAAGCCGCCCTTGTGCTCGTGCAGGGCGACCTTCAGGCCCGGCGCGCGCCAGTCGGGGAACAGCTTGAGCATGTGCTCGCGGACCGCGTCCTCGCCGGTGATCAGCGTGGAGGGGTAGCCGATCTGCTCGTGGCGCCCGGCGACCTCGGTCAGGTCGCCGACCTGGCCCTCGGGGCCGAGGGCGATGTAGCCGACCTCGTGGTAGTGGTAGGTGTCCGGATCGGACTCCCAGACCTCCACGTTGGCGGCCATCAGCTCGGCCATCGCGGGCTGGTAGTAGTTGTTGCGGACGACGCCGCAGGCGATGCCCGACGCGCCGGCGGCGACGCCGGACTTGTCGATGATCGTGATGTCGGCACCGGAGCCCACGCCGCGCGCCTTGAGCTGCTTGGCGAGGTGGTACCCGGTCGACAGGCCGTGGATGCCGGCGCCGATGATCAGGTACTTGGTGGAGCTGGGGACGGACATGGCGGTCACGCTCTCCTTAGTGTTGCCTCTGCGGCAATGGTGTTGCCGTAGATGATGGTCAGACTCTAGCGCACCGGTCGCCGGAGGGGAAGGGGGCGCGGTGGCCTACCCTCCGGGCGTGCCCGACTGGCTGATCGTCGACCTCGACCCCGCCGCGGCCCGCCGCGCGGGCCTGCCGGAGCGGGTCGCCGTGCCGGCCGACGCGGACCCGGCGCAGGCGACCCCCGCGGACCTCGCCGGCTGGGCGGCGGCCTTCGCCGACGCCG
>CAIQOY010000181.1 GCA_903873565.1 uncultured Actinomycetes bacterium | reverse complement strand
TCGCCGCGCGGGGCGCCGCGCCCGCGCGCTGCGTGCTGGTCGACGACGTCATGACCACCGGCGCGACCCTGTCGGCCTGCGCGGCGCTCCTCGTCGCCCGCGGGGCCCGCGAGGTCGGCGCCGTGACGCTCGCGCGCGTCGTGACCGAACCGTTAGGGAAGGGCCTTCCGGTCGGGGGGAGCGGGGAGTAGGGTGGGCCAAAGGAGAGCACGACGAGGAGGTCGCCCCGATGAAGGTCAGGGTCCATGCACGTCACGTCGATGTCCCCGCGGAGGTCCGCGCCATGGCCGCGGCCCGGCTCGCCCAGCTGGCGCGCCTTCTGCCGCCCGACGCCACGGCCGACGTGGAGTTCTCGGCGGAGCGCAACCCGCGCATCCGCCAGGCCTGCGTCGCCGAGATCACGATCGTGGCGCGCGGCAAGGTGCTGCGCACGCGCGCGGCCGGCGTCGCGTTCAAGGACGCGGTCACGCACGCCGTCCGCGGCATCCGGCAGGAGGCCTCCGACGACCACCACCGCCGCCGCGCGCACCCGCACCGGCGGCTCCGGGCCGCCTAGGGTCAGCCCTCGAGGCCGAGGCGGGCGCGGCAGGCGAGCCGCACCGACTCGGCGGGCGACTCCGTGAACCACTCGACGGCGCCCGGCTCCGGCGCGGGCGCCCGGAGCAGCGCGTCGAAGGCGGCCAGCGCGCGCACGGCGTCGTCCTCCGTCGCCCAGCGGCGCACGTCCTCGCGCCAGGCGTGCCACTCCTGCGCGATCGCGCGGCGCAGGTAGCCCTTCGCGATCGCCTGCCAGGCGCGCACGTCGAGGGCGGGGGCGAGGGCGTCGAGGGTGCGGATCGCGCCGCGGGTGCCGAGCTCCGTCAGGAGCGGCGCCGCGACCTCGGCCGGGCAGCGGCCCGCCTCGCGGTCGGCGACGACGAGGCTGCGGGCCAGCATGCGGGCGCGCAGCTCGGGATCGTCCTCGGTCACGAGCGCCAGCTCGTGCACGGCGTGCCAGAGCAGGACGGGCGCGTCGTGCTCGAGCAGGGTCACGCCGATCGCGCGGGCCACGTCGGCGAAGGGCACGTCCTCGGCGAGGGCGGCGACCGTGGTCTCCGCGACCCACTCGTCGGCCACCATCACGCGCGCGGCGCCGGGCGCCAGCGCGGCGGTCGCGTCGGCGAGCCGCTCGACCAGCTCGTGGAGGTCGTCGAGGTCGTGCAGGGGCACGTCGAGCGTCGTGGCCGTGAAGGCCTCCGGGTCGAGCACGGTGCGGCCGAGCCAGCCGAGCAGGGGCTCGGCGTCGCCCTGGAGCAGGGCGTCGAGCGCCTCGCGGCCGCCCGGGGTGCCGAGCATCACGCGCTCGCCGGGGCGCAGCACGACGTGCTCGACGGCGTCGGCCGGGCCGAGCTCGTGGACGGCGGCCAGGAGCGCGCGGCGCCGGGCCAGCGCGGTCACGGTCGCCCCGGCGCGGGCGTCGAGGTCGAGCGCGCGCAGGAGCAGGCGGACGGAGACCGGGTCGGGGTCGGCGCCCGGGCGCGGCGGGAACATGGCCACCAGCGCGTCGTGCGCGGGCGTCGGCACGTACAGCGCGGCGCGCTCGATCAGGTCGATCCGGCGGCCCGCCTCGAGGGCGGTCACGTCGCCCGCCAGCCACGCCTCGGCGATGGCCGTGAGGGGCGTCGCGGGCGCTGCGGCAGGGGGGTCGGGGCGCACGGCCGGAACCGTAACGGGGGCCTCTCCCTCAGGCGCCGTTCAGGTTCCGGCTGGTAGGGTTCGCCCGATGGCCGAGCTCTTCAACCGCCTCCTGCGCGTGGGCGAGGGCAAGCGCCTGCGCGAGCTGGCCCGCATCGTCGACGAGACGAACGCGCTGGCCGACGACGCGGCCGCGCTCTCCGACGAGGGGCTGCGCGAGCGCTACGCCGAGCTGCGCGAGCTGTTCCGGGCGGAGGCCGGCGAGGACGCCGACCACGAGGCCGTCGAGCGGGCCCTGCTCGACTTCGAGCCCGAGGTCTACGCGCTGGCCCGCGAGGCCGGCGCCCGCGCGCAGGGCATGCGCCACTTCGACGTGCAGCTGATCGGCGGCGCCTGCCTGCACCGCGGG
>CAIQOY010000180.1 GCA_903873565.1 uncultured Actinomycetes bacterium | reverse complement strand
GTGCAGACCCAGGCCCTGGCCGACCGCCTCGCCGTCTCCACCGCGTCGGTGACCGGGATGATGAAGAAGCTCGACCAGGCCGGGCTCGTCGAGCACGAGCCCTACCGCGGCGTCGTCCTCACGCCGAAGGGCGAGGCGATCGCGCTCGAGATCCTGCGCCACCACCGCCTGCTCGAGCTCTACCTCGTCGAGCAGCTCGGCATGTCGTGGGAGGAGGTGCACGCCGAGGCCGACCGCCTCGAGCACGTCATCTCCGAGGGCCTCGAGGACCGCATCGCCGCCGCGCTCGGCCAGCCCGACCGCGACCCGCACGGCGACCCGATCCCCGCCCGCGACGGCACGCTGCCGGCCGACCCCTCGCGGCGGCTCGCCGACGCGGCTCCCGGCGCGGAGGTGGAGATCCTGCGGGTCTCCGACCGCGACCCGCGGCTTCTGCGCTACCTCGCCGAGCGCGGGCTCGTGCCCGGGGCCTCGGCGCGCGTGGCCGCCGTCGACGAGCTCGCCGGGGTGATCACGCTCGACGTCGGCGGCGCCGACTGCACGCTCGCGCTGGCCACGGCCGGCGAGATCGACGTGCGGGCCTGAGCCGGGAGCGGCGCTACGCGCCGATCCAGACGCCCATCACGGCCCAGCTGACGATCGAGACGCCGCCGAGCAGGACGCAGGTCAGGAAGCCCCGCGTCGGCCAGCCCTTGGCCTTGCCCGCGACGGCGGCGAGGACCGCGATGGCGATCGAGGCGGCGCCGAGGATGGCGCCGACGTCGAGCAGGACCCCGCCGCGGACCACCGCGACCAGCGCGACCAGGATCGCGGCGATGCCCGCGAACAGGCCGAAGCCCATCATCGTGCTCGCGTTCGGCTTCGCCGGCGCGGCGTGGTGATGGTGGTCAGCGTGGTCGGCCATTCGGGATCCTCCAGGGGTCGTGCTGCCGGTATCGTGGCACAGCCGGCGCCCGCGCGTCAGCCCAGGCTGCGCACCGCCGCCGCGACGGCCTCCGCGGTCATGCCGAGCTCGGCGCCGACGGTCCCTCCGGGCGCCGACGCGCCGTAGCGGTCGATGCCCACCGCGGCCCCGGCGGAGCCCGTCCAGCGCTCCCAGCCCTGCGTGACACCCGCCTCGACGGAGACGCGGCGCGTGACGGCCGCCGGCAGGACGGACTCGCGGTAGGCGGCGTCCTGCGCGGCGAAGAGCTCCCACGAGGGCATCGACACGACGCGCAGGCCGATGCCGTCCGCGGCGAGGAGGTCGCGGGCCGCGAGGGCCAGCGAGACCTCCGAGCCCGTGGCGATGGCGATCGCGTCAGGCGCGCCCGAGGGGGCGTCGGCCAGCACGTAGGCGCCGCGGGCCAGGCCCGCGGCCGGGGCGAGCTCCGCGCGGTCGAGCGTGGGCAGGTTCTGGCGCGAGAGCACGACCGCCACCGGACCCGAGCGGTGGGTCTGGGCGACGCGCCAGGCCTCGACGGTCTCGTTGGCGTCGGCGGGGCGCAGCACCACCAGGTTGGGGATCACGCGCAGCGCCATCAGGTGCTCGATCGGCTGGTGCGTCGGGCCGTCCTCGCCGACGTAGACCGAGTCGTGGGTCCAGACGTAGGTGACGGGCAGCCCCGACAGGGCCGCGATGCGGACCGCGCCGCGCATGTAGTCGGAGAAGACGAGGAACGTCGCCCCGAAGACCCGGAAGCCGCCGTGCAGCGCCATCCCGTTGAGCACCGCGCCCATGCCGTGCTCGCGGATCCCGAAGTGCAGGTTGCGGGCCGCGAAGTCGCGGTCGGAGACGCTGAGCCCGTCGGCGATGTGCGTGTTGTTCGACGGGGCGAGGTCGGCGGAGCCGCCGACCAGCTCGGGGATGCGGGCGGCGAGCGCGTTGATCGCCTTGCCGGAGGCGACGCGCGAGGCGATGCCCTTCGGGTCGGCCTCGAAGACCGGCAGGTCGGCGTCCCAGCCGTCGGGCAGCTCGCCCGCGAGGACGCGCTCGAGCTCGGCGGCGAGGTCGGGGTGCGCCTCGCGGTAGGCGGCCATGCGCGCCTCCCACTCGGCCTGCAGCTCGCGGCCGCGGGCCGTGGCGTCCATGTGCGCGGCGACCTCGTCGGGCACCAGGAACTGCTCGTGCTCGGGCCAGCCGTAGGCGGCCTTCGTGAGGCGGATCTCCTCCTCGCCGAGCGGGGCGCCGTGCGCCTCCGCGGTGTCCTGCTTGGTCGGGGCGCCCGGGGCGATGTGGGTGCGCAGCACGATCAGGGACGGCTTGCCCGTC
>CAIQOY010000179.1 GCA_903873565.1 uncultured Actinomycetes bacterium | reverse complement strand
TGAGCGCGTGCGGGGGCGCCTGCGGCGCCTTCGGGAGCGGCACGTCGCGCACGCCCGCCTCGCGGGCGCCCTCGCGGGTGCGGTGGCGCAGGAGCGAGCGGGCGGCGGCCAGCCGCCGGCGCACCGTCGCCGGGCTGAGGCCGCGCTCGCGCAGCCCGAGCGCGTACGGCTCGAGGTCGCGGCCGTCGACCCGGTCGAGGTCGAGCCCGCGCGCCTCGAGGTACCCCTGGAGCTCGGCCAGATCGGTGCGGTAGGCCGTGACGGTGTGCGGTGAGGCGTCGCGCTCGAGCTGGAGCGCCTCGAGGAAGTCCGCGATGCGCGGGTCCTGCTGCATAACGGGGAAGTTCGACTCCCCGCGCGCCGTCCCTCCCGGCTAGAGCGAGACGCCCTCGACGAGGTCGCCGAGGTGCGTGTACGGCAGGCCGTGGCTGTCGGCGACGGGCTGGTTGACGACCTTGCCGGCCATCACGTTGACGCCCTTGGCCAGCGGCCGCGAGAAGCGCAGCGCCTCCTCCAGGCCCTTGTCGGCGAGGAGCTCGGCGTACGGCAGGGTCACGTTCGTGAGCCCGCGGGTCGACGTGATCGGCACGGCGCCGGGCATGTTGGCGACGCAGTAGTGCACGACGCCGTCGACCTCGTAGACCGGGTCGGAGTGCGTGGTCGGCTTCGAGGTCTCGAAGCAGCCGCCCTGGTCGATCGCCACGTCGACGAGGACCGCGCCCGGCTTCATCGCCCCGAGCATGTCGCGCGTCACGAGCTTCGGGGCGCGCGCGCCGGTCACCAGCACCGCGCCGATCACGAGGTCGGCGCCGGTGATCGCCTCCTCCACCATCTGGCGGTTCGAGATCTCCAGCGTGATGCGGCCGTCCATCATGTTCTCGAGCTCGCGCATGCGGTCGACGGAGCGCTCGAGCACCCACACGTCGGCCTGCATGCCGACGGCGATCAGCGCGGCGTTGTAGCCGACGATGCCGCCGCCGAGCACGACGACCTTGGCCGGCGCGACGCCCGGCAGCCCGCCGAGCAGGATGCCCCGGCCGCCCTTCGGCTTCTCGAGGGAGTGCGCGCCCATCTGCGGCGCGAGCCGGCCCGCGACCTCGCTCATCGGCGCCAGCAGCGGCAGCCGGCGGTCGTCGGTCTCGACGGTCTCGTAGGCGATGCAGGTCGCGCCCGTCTCGATCAGCGCCTTGGTGAGCGCCTCGTCGGGGGCGAGGTGCAGGTAGGTGAAGAGGATCTGCCCGGGGCGGATCTTCGACCACTCGGGCTCGAGCGGCTCCTTGACCTTCATGACCATGTCGCAGGAGGCCCAGACCTCGTCGCAGGGGGCCGTGGTCGCGCCGGCGGCGATGTACGCCTCGTCGGGGAACGAGCTGCCGACCCCCGCGCCCGCCTCGACCACGACCTGGTGGCCGTGCTGCACCAGCTCGCGGGCACCGGCCGGCGTCAGCGCGACGCGGTACTCGTCCTTCTTGATCTCCTTGACGACGCCGACGCGCATGCGGCACCTCCGGTTCGGGGGCGGTCGGGAACCGCCCGGGATGCTAGCGGCACGGGGGCCGGACGCGCCCATGCCGGCCCGGCATCGGCTCAGGCGCAGGCGGCGCGGACGAGCTCGACCGTGAGGTCGCTGAGCACGTCGACGTGCTCGACGCGGATCCGCTCGTCGGCCGAGTGGATCAGCTCCATCCCCGAGGACAGGTTCACGCACTGCAGGCCCGCGGCGTTGAAGGCGTGCGCGTCGGCGCCGCCGCCCGTCTCGATCTCCTCCACGTCGCAGCCGGCGGCGGTCAGGGCCCGGCGGGCGATCCGCACGACGGGGTCGTCGGGCGCGAAGGCGTAGGCCGTGTACTCGCGCCGCTCGGCGATGTCGACGTCGCAGCCCGTCGCCGTCGCGGCCTCCGTCAGGGCCGCCGTGGTCTCGGCGGCGAGCCGCACGACCTCCGCGTCGTCGAGGCTGCGCAGCTCGAGCTCGACCCGGCACTCGTCGGGGACGATGTTGCGCTGGCGGCCGCCCTGGATCACGCCCACGCTGCGCGAGGCGCCCGGCCCGAGCCGCCCCATCTCGAGCGCGGCCAGCCCGCGGGCCGCGGCGTGGATGGCGTTGCGGCCGTCCTCGGGGGCGATCCCCGCGTGGGCGGCGCGGCCCCGGAAGACCACGTCCATCGAGATCTGGCTCGGCGCCCGCATCACGATCCGGCCCGGCGGCCCGTCCACGTCGTAGACGAACCCGAGCCGCGCCTGGAGCCGGTCGCAGTCGAAGGCCCAGGCGCCGCGCAGCCCGACCTCCTCCTGCACCGTGATCACCAGCTCGATCCCCGCGTGCGGGATGCCCTCCTCGAGGACCCGGCGGATCCCGTCGACCATCCCGGCCACCGACGCCTTGTTGTCGGCCCCGAGGATGGTCGGGTTGGCGTTGACGACCCAGCCGTCCTCGATCACCGGGTCGATCGGCCCCTCCGGCGGCACGGTGTCGACGTGCGCGTTGAGGAAGATCGGCTCGCCGGGCGCCGTGCCCGGGATGCGCGCGTGCAGGTTGCCCGCGTCGCCGCCGATCCGGGGCCCGGCGTCGTCCTCGATCGCCTCGACGCCCAGCGCCGCGAGCTCCGCGCGCACGAGGTCGATCGCCGCGCGCTCGCGCCCCGGCGGGGTCTCGAGGCGGGCCAGCGCGAGGAAGAGGTCGAGGGCGCGGCTCACGCTACGCCGCGGCGCTCGCGTCCCGCGCGGCGCCGGTCGCGGTGCCCTCGCGGTGCGCGATCGCGGCGCCCACGAACTCGCGGAACAGGGGCGCGGGGCGCGTCGGGCGCGACTTGAACTCGGGGTGGAACTGGCTGGCCACGAACCACGGGTGGCCGGGCAGCTCGATGATCTCCACGAGGTCCTTCGAGGCGAAGGTGCCGGACACCACCAGGCCGTGGCGCTCGAGCTCGGGGCGCAGCAGGTTCGAGACCTCGTAGCGGTGGCGGTGGCGCTCGTAGATGGTCTCCTCGCCGTAGGCCTCGTGGGCCTTCGTGCCGGGCTTGAGGACGACGGGCTCGGCGCCGAGGCGCATCGTGCCGCCCATGTCGCGGACGTCCTTCTGCTCGGGCAGGAGGTCCACGATCGGGTGCGGCGTCTCCGGGTCGAACTCGGTCGAGTTGGCGCCCGGCATGCCCGCCACGTGGCGGGCGAACTCGGCGACGGCGATCTGCATCCCGAGGCAGATCCCGAGGAACGGGACGCCGCGCTCGCGGGCGTAGCGCGCGGCGGCGATCTTGCCCTCGATCCCGCGCCCGCCGAAGCCGCCGGGGATCAGGATGCCGTCGACGCCGGCCAGCTCGTCCTTGGCCTCGCCGCGCAGGACCGCCTCCGCGTCGAGCCAGACCAGCCGCAGGACGGCGCCGTGGTGGATCGCGCCGTGCTTGAGCGCCTCGACGACGGACAGGTAGGCGTCGTGGAGCTGGATGTACTTGCCCACGATCGCGATCGAGACCTCGCCCTCGAGGCCGTCGACGCGGTCGGCGAGGGCCTCCCACTCGCCCATGTCGGCGGCGGGCGCCTCGACCCCGAAGCTCTGGAGCACGAGGTCGTCGAAGCCCTGGTCGTGCAGGGCGAGCGCCACGCGGTAGATGTTCGAGGCGTCCTCGCAGGCGAGGATCGCGCGCGGGTCGAGGTCGGCGAACAGCGCGATCTTGTCCTTCATCTCGCGCGTGATCGGGTGCGAGGCGCGGCAGACGACGATGTCCGGCGTGATGCCGATGCGGCGCAGCTCGTTGACCGAGTGCTGGGTCGGCTTGGTCTTCAGCTCGCCGGCCGCCTCGACCATCGGCACCAGCGTGCAGTGCACGTAGCAGACGTTCTCGCGCCCGACCTGGTTGCGCAGCTGGCGGATCGACTCGAGGAACGGCAGGCTCTCGATGTCGCCGACGGTGCCGCCGATCTCGACCAGCACGACGTCGACGGCCTCGGCCTCCGACACGCGCGTCACGCGGCGCTTGATCTCGTCGGTGATGTGCGGGATCACCTGCACGGTCGAGCCGAGGTACTCGCCGCGGCGCTCGCGGCGGATCACGCTGTCGTAGATCGCCCCGGCGGTGGCGTTCGACAGCGCCGAGGTGTTCTCGTCGATGAAGCGCTCGTAGTGGCCGAGGTCGAGGTCGGTCTCCGCCCCGTCCTCCGTCACGAACACCTCGCCGTGCTGGAACGGCGACATGGTGCCGGGGTCGACGTTGATGTACGGGTCGAGCTTGATCACCGCGACGCGCAGGCCGCGGCTCTTGAGGATGCGGCCGAGCGAGGCGGCGGTGATGCCCTTGCCGAGGGAGGAGACGACGCCGCCGGTGATGAACACGTACCGGGTCTTGGTCTCCGCCACTGGGTCCTCCGTCAGACGCTGGGGGGATCCTAGGCGGGCCGTCGGACGCCCGCGCCGGGTCAGCCCGGCAGGAGCGCGAGCACCCGCGCCGGGAACCCCGAGGCGTCCGCGACGGGCGGCACGCCGACCACGAGGGTGGCGCCGCTCGGGGGCAGCGCGTCGAGGCCGACCAGCCCCTCCAGGTGCCAGAGGCCGGCGGGCAGCGTGGTCAGGTGGACGGGGTAGGCGGCGTCCGCGCCGCGGTCCACCGAGAGGGTGTCGATGCCCAGGCCGACGAGGCCGCGCTCGACCGCGCGGGCCGCGGCGTCGGCCCCGAACCCGGGGAAGCGCAGGTCGCCGACGTAGCGGGCCGGGTCGCCGAGGTGGCGATCCCAGCCCGTGCGGGCGAGGAGCGCCGAGCCGGCCGGCAGCGCCCCGTGCGCGGCCTCGTGCGCGTCGAGGTCCGCCGCCGTGACGAGGGCGTCCGGGTCGTCCTGGCAGCGCTCGGCGATGTCGACCACGCGGACGGGCACCACCAGCCGGTCGGCGGCGATCGCCTCGACGGTCGCCCCGTCGGCGGCGAAGTGCGCGGGCGCGTCGAAGTGGGTGCCGAGGTGCTCGGGCAGGTCGATGCGGCGCCCGTAGGCCCCGTCCGCGGCGACGGTCCACCGCACGGTCGCCGCGAGCGGCTCCTCGCCCGGCCAGACGGGGGTGCCGGGGCCGAGCGGCTGCGTCAGGTCGACGACCCGGGTCACGCGCCCGCCCGCAGCCGCCGGGCCAGCTCGAGCGCCTCGGCGGCCTCGGGGTCCCCGCCCAGCATGCGCGCGAGCTCGGCCTCGACGCCCGCGTCGTCGAGCAGGTCGATCGTCGTCTCGGTCGGCTCGCCCGCGGCCTTCTCGACCCGGTAGTGGCGGTCGGCGAGCGCGGCGATCTGCGCCAGGTGCGTGATGCAGATGACCTGCGTCGAGGCCGCGAGCTCGCGCAGGGTGCGCCCGACCGCGAGCGCGGTGGCGCCGCCGACCCCGGCGTCGACCTCGTCGAAGACGAGGGTCGGGACGGCGTCGCGGTCGTGGGCGGCGACGCGCAGCGCGAGCGCGACGCGCGAGAGCTCGCCGCCGGAGGCGGCGTCCGCGATCGGGGCCGGCGCGAGGCCCGGGTTGGGCGCGAGCAGGATCCGCACCTCGTCGGCGCCGGCGGCCCCGAGCTCGCGCTCCGCGACCTCGATCTCGACGGCGGCGTCGGCCATGCCGAGGTCGGCGAGGTGCCCGCGCACCGCCTCGGCGAGCTGCGGGGCGAGCGTCCGACGGGCCTTGCCGAGCGCCGTCGCCGCCTTCGCGGCCGCCGCCTCGGCCGCGGCCTCCGCGGCGCGCACCGCCTCGAGCCCCCCGCCCTCGTCGCCGTGCACGGCGAGCAGCCGCTCGGCCTCCTCCCCCGCCGCGATCGCCTCCTCGAGCGATCCGTGGCGGCGCACCAGGTCGGCGAGCCGGTCGAGGCGGGCCTCGACCTCCATCAGGCGCGCGGGGTCGTGGTCGACCCGCCCGGCGTAGGCGTGCAGCTCGCGCGAGGCCTCCTCGAGCCGCACCAGGGCCTCGCGCAGGTCGT
>CAIQOY010000178.1 GCA_903873565.1 uncultured Actinomycetes bacterium | reverse complement strand
GTCGGGGCGCGGCGCGTGATCGTGACGATGACCGCGACGACGCCCGAGGGCGCGCCCAAGCTCGTGCCCGCCTGCACCCTCCCCCTCACCGCCCGCGCCGCGGTCTCCTGCGTCGTCACCGAGCACGCGGTGTTCCGGATCGACGGGGGCGGGCTCGCGCTCGTCGAGCTCCTCGACGGGGCCAGCGCGGAGCAGGTGGCCGCGGAGACGGGCGCGCGCTACCGGGTCGAGCTCGGCTGAGCGGAGGCCCGGTCAGGCGCCGGGCGACGCGGTCCGGAGCCCCGCCTCCCGCGCGGCATCCGCCTGCCGGCGGTCGTACGTCACGAAGTCCCCGAATCCGACGGATCGGGCCGCCGCGATGTGGACGGCATCCAGCGTGCGCAACGCGGGCGGATCGAGCATCGCGGCATCGGCGAGCACCTCGACGTCGGCGGTGATGAACCCGACCTCGCCGAAGAGCTCATCGACCCGCTCCATCATCGCGCGGAGCGGCAGCGGCTCCGCGGACCGAGCCGCGACGGCCCGCACCGCCCGCGGCACCTCCACCAGGGCGAGATCGGAGGACATCGGGATGCGGCCGCCGACGAACGCCACGAGGGCGGCCGACTCGGGCTCCTCGACCACGAGCTTCGTGAGCGCGGAGGCGTCGAGGTAGACGGCGAGGGCGTCCGGGGCGGTCACTCGTCGCCGCGGAGCTCGAGCAGGGCGTCGGTCAAGGACAGGCCGCCGGTATCCACGACCAGCGGCGCGAACCGCGGCCTCGGCCTCGCCGCGTCGATCCCGCCCGGGGGCAGCGGGACGAGCTCCGCGACCGGCCGGTTGTGGTCGGTCACCGTCAGCCGCTCGCCGGCCTGGACGCGCCGGAGGTAGACGCTCAGGTTCTGCCGCAGCTCCGCGATGCCCACCGACGACATGTACAGAAAAGTAGCAGATACAGCGGCCTACGGCCAGAGTCCCGTCGGCGGCGGCACCCGCACGCCGTAGCGCTGCCCGGCCCGGTTGAGGCGCTCGATCAGCGCCGTCTTCGTCTGGGTGGCCTTGGCGCTGTGGCGCCAGGCGACGTCGTCGTAGCGGACGCCGCTGCGCAGCCAGCGCACGTAGGCGTGGTTGGCGTCGAGCGACTGGGCGAAGGAGCGTTCGAGCAGCACGACGATCGGCCGCAGCTCGCGCGGCGGGATCGGCAGCGCCTCGACGCGGCGCAGGGCGCGCTCGCGGCGCGGGATGATCTCGCGGCTGATCCGGCGCGCGGCCTCGGCGCTCGAGACGCGGCCCGCGCGGTGCGCGTCGAGGAGCAGGTTGAGGTCGAGGCGCGGGCGGCCGCCGACGGACAGCGTCGCGACGGCCCGGCGCAGCCACTGCTCGGGGGTCAGCATCGCCATCACGTACGGCTTCGGCAGCTCGCCCTTCAGCTTCGTCCGGCCGCGCAGGGTGAGCACGGGCACGACGCGAACGGCGCCGTGGCGCTCGACGAAGGCGCGGCCCTCGGGGGTCATCCGGGCGAGGGCGTCGATCTCGGTGCCCGCCGCGGCCCCGAAGTCGCGCGTGGCGAGCAGCACCCGGTCGGCCTTCGCGCGGGCGTTCGGCTGCACGGTCAGCGGCTCGGCGTAGAGGGACAGGACGCCGGCGCAGCGCTCGACGCGGGCGCCGCGGCAGCCGGCGCCGAAGTCCGTCGACCCGGTCGAGGTGGGCTTGAGCGCCGGATCCACGAGCGTCGGGGCGGACGGCGCCTCGAGCAGCGTGGTCGACTCGATGCGCATCACGGAGCCGTCGATCTCGAACTCGATCACCAGCCGCACGACCAGCGTGCCCTCGCGCGCGAGGCGATCCTGGTAGGCGGGCGGGAGCTGCAGGATGACGCCGCTCGCACCGCCCGCGCCCGTCCCGGTCCCGCCCCGGTCGAGGAGGTCGCGGCCGAGGAACATCGACACCTTCACGCTGCACGACTTCGCGGTGGGCGCGCAGCCGATCCCGAGGGTCACGCTGCCGTCGGGGGCCACGTCCCCGCCGTCGGCGAGGGCCGTGCCGAGCGTGGCCAGCATCGGCGTGGCCGGCGTGACGGTCGTCGACGGGCTGGAGGCGGCGCCCGTCCCCGCGCGAGTCGTCGCCCGCACCGTGAAGGTGTAGCCCGTGCCGTTGGCGAGGCCCTCGACGGTGCAGCGCAGCGGGCCCGACGACCACGTGCAGGTCTGCCCGCCGGGCGAGGCGGTCACGGTGTACGCGGTGATGTCGGCGCCGCCGCCGAAGGCCGGCGCG
>CAIQOY010000177.1 GCA_903873565.1 uncultured Actinomycetes bacterium | reverse complement strand
CCTGAGGTGCCGCACGGGCCCGCGGCGGGCGGGATCCGCGTCCTCGAGGAGGCGCGTCGAGGCGCGCACCGACAGGGCCTCGAGGGCGCCGGGCTCGTAGCCGGGCGCGATCAGCACCTCGAGGAACTGCTCGGCGAGCTCGGCGGCGAGCGCGGCCGTGACCGGCCGGTTGAGGGCGATCACGCCGCCGAAGGCGCTGACCGGGTCGCCGGCGAGGGCCCGGGCGTAGGCCTCGGCGATGTCGCGGCCGATCGCGGCTCCGCAGGGGTTCTGGTGCTTGACGATGGCGCAGGCCGGGCGGTCGAACTCGCCGGCGATCGCGTGCGCCGCGGCGAGGTCGGCGAGGTTGTTGTACGAGAGGTCCTTGCCGCCGTGCTGGACGACCCCGGTCAGGAGGTGCCGCGGCTCGGCGCGATCGACGTAGTAGGCGGCGGCCTGGTGGGGGTTCTCGCCGTAGGGCAGGTCGCGCTCCTTGGCGAGGTCGAGCACCAGCTCGTCGGGCAGCGCCACGCCGCCGCGGAACCAGGCCGCGATCGCCGCGTCGTAGCCCGCGGTCATCGCGAAGGCCTCGGCTGCCAGCCGCCGACGCGTCTCCTCGGACAGCTCGCCTCCGCGCTCGGCGAGCTCGGCGATCACCTCGGGGTAGCGGCTCGGGTCGGTGACGACGGCCACCGCGCGGTGGTTCTTGGCCGCGGCGCGCACCATCGCCGGCCCGCCGACGTCGATCTTCTCGATCGCCTCCGCGTCGGTGATGCCGGGCTGGGCGATCGTCTCGCGGAACGGGTAGAGGTTGACGACCACGAGGCCGATCTCGGCGATCCCGAGCTCGGCGAGCCGCTCGAGGTCCTCGGGGACGTCGCGGCGGGCGAGGATGCCGCCGTGGATCGCGGGGTGCAGCGTCTTGACGCGGCCGCCGAGCATCTCCGGCGCGCCCGTGACCTCGTCGAGCGGCGTCCACGGCACGCCGGCGGCCTCGATCCGGGCGCCGGTGCCCGACGAGGCCACGATCTCGATGCCGTGGCCGTGCAGGGCGCGCGCGAGCTCGTCGAGCCCGGTCGGATCGGAGACGGAGACCAGCGCCCGGCGGATGCGGCTCACGCGACCGCCCCCTCGGGCGCGGGCACCTCGTCGCGGGCGAGGCGCAGGACGACCTCCGGCAGGAGCCGGTGCTCGACGGCCTGGATCCGCTCGTGCAGGGCGTCGGGCGTGTCGCCGGCGCGGACGGGCACGGGCTCCTGCGCGATCACGGGGCCCGTGTCGAGGCCGCGGTCGACGAAGTGGACGGTGACGCCGGTCTCGCGCGCCCCGGCGGCGAGCGCCTGCTCCCAGGCGCGCAGCCCCGGGAAGGCGGGCAGGAGCGACGGGTGCACGTTGATCACGGGGAGCCGCTCGACGACGGCCTCGGTCAGGATCTGCATGAAGCCGGCGAGGACCACCAGCTCCACCCCGCGCTCGACCAGCCAGTCGGCGAGGCGCCGGTCGCGGGCCGCGCGGTCGCCGTCCTCGACGGCGAAGACGGCCGCCTCGATGCCGGCCTCGCGGGCGCGCTCGAGCGCCGGCGCCGCGGGCTGGTCGGAGGCGACGGCCACGATCGCCGCGGTCCCGTCGAGCCGGTCGAGGAGCGCGGCGAGGTTCGAGCCGCGGCCCGACGCGAGCACCGCAATGCGCAGCGGGTCGTCCGTGGT
>CAIQOY010000176.1 GCA_903873565.1 uncultured Actinomycetes bacterium | reverse complement strand
GTGATCGCGTCGCCGACGTCGAACCAGCGCTCCGACACCACCATCGTGCCGGCGATCACGTCGCGCAGGACGCTCTGCGCCGCGAAGCCGACGATGGCGATCAGGAGCGAGACGCCGAGCACCGTAGAGCCCGCCCCGGGGAACGCGAAGATGAACAGCGCGAGGATGCCGGCCACGATCGCCGCGTAGCGCGACAGGGACCGCACGACGGAGAGCAGGGTGTCGGCGCGCTTGGCGCGGCGGTGCACGTCGATGTCGCCGGAGCGGCGCCCCTTGAGGCGGCGCGAGAGGAGCGCCACGGCGATGCGCGGGATCAGCCAGGCGGCGACGACGGCGCCGACGAGGACCAGCGCGAGGCCGAGCCAGTTGACGCCCTGGGCCTCGAAGGCGGAGGTGTCGGGGAGCGTGATCACGCCCCGCCCATGATGCCGGACGGCCTCAGGCGCGGGCTGTGCGCAGCCGTCGCTCGGCCAGGGCCCGCTCGGGGTGCGAGACGGCCGTGGCCAGCCGGTCCAGCGCGCGCTCGACGTCGTAGGCGGAGCGGCGCAGCTCGACCGCGCCGTCCTCGATGACCGCCCAGGCGGCGCGCGGGTCGCCGTCGAACGGGAAGCCGACCGAGCCCGGGTTGACCACCTCGAGCCCGTCGACGGTGCGCCGGTGCTGCAGGTGCACGTGCCCGCAGAGGAGGGTCGGGACGTCGACCCCCGCGAGCATGGCCGCGGCCTGCGGGTCGGGGGTGTCGGGCAGGAGACGCTCCTCGTCGCTGCGCGGCGTGGCGTGCACGAGGAGCGCCGCGTGGCGCGACAGGTGCGCCTGGCCGGGCAGGCCGCCGAGCCACCGGACGCGCTCGGGGCCGAGCCGATCGGCCGCCCACTCCCCGATCGGGTCGCCGCCCTCGGCGATCATGCGGTCGGTGTTGCCGCGGATCGCGACGGCGGGCCGGGGGTCGTCGCGCAGACGGTCGACGCACTCGGCGGGCGCCGGCCCGAGGAACGCGTAGTCGCCGCCGAGGACCAGGCCCGCGCAGCCGAGGTCGTCGGCCTCGGCGAGGACCGCCTCGAGGGCGTCCACGTTGCCGTGGATGTCGAACAGGACCGCCTCGCGCACGCCCCGAGCGTAGGGCAGGTCGCGGCGGCGTGGGTGAGGACCCCGTGTCCGCGGCGCCGCCCGCATCCGCTCTACGCTGCTCGCGTGACCACGGTGCTCGTCATCGGCGGCGGGATCATCGGCTGCTGCATCGCCGACGCCCTCGCGGCGGCCGGCGTCGACGTCGAGGTGCTGGAGCGCGACCGCGTCGCCTCGGGCTCGTCGGGGCTCGCGGTCGGGATCGTGGAGTCGCAGTACACCGACCCCGGCTGGATCGACCTGCGCGTCTTCGCGCGGCGCGCCTTCGACGCGCTCGCCGAGGAGGCCGACATCGGCTTCGTGCGCTCGGGCTACCTGCGGCTCGGCTACGCGGCGGACGACGTCGCGGCCTTCGCGGGCAGCGTCGCCCACCAGCGCACCCTGGGCGTGGAGGACGCGCGCGTCGTCGACGGGGACGAGATCCGGGCGCTGGTGCCGGCGCTGCGCACCGACGATGTCGCCGGCGGGCTCTGGTGCCCGAGCGACGGTTACGTCGACCCGCACCTGGCCACGGTGGCCTTCGCCGAGCGGGCGCGGGCCCGCGGCGCGCGCATCGTCGAGGGCTGCGCCGTCACCGGTGCGCAGCGCGCCGACGGCGCCTGGCGCCTCGAGACCTCCGCGGGCGAGCGCCGGGCCGACGTCGTCGTCAACGCGGCCGGGCCGTGGGCGCCCGCAGCGGCCGCGCTGCTCAGCGTCGCGAGCGACGTCTCGCCGCAGCGGCGCTCCGCGATCCAGGTGCACCTGGCCGAGCCCCT
>CAIQOY010000175.1 GCA_903873565.1 uncultured Actinomycetes bacterium | reverse complement strand
GGGGCGGGCTGAGGCCGCGGCCGTGGCGGCCCGGGCCGGGCCGGCCGCGCCGGCGCCGCGGCCCGCTGCGCATGCCGGAGGTCAGCCGCCGGCGAGGTCCCGCCGTGCGAATCGCACGGCAGCCGCGCTGAGCGGCACGACCGCGAACAGGGCGAGGAACGCGATGTCGCCCCAGGCGACCTCGCCGCGCTGGAGCAGGGGCGCCGGGTCGAAGAAGGCGAACGGCGTGATCTGCGCGAGCGCCGCGGTCGGCTCCCACAGGGGCAGGAGGAAGCTCGCCGCGTAGAGCACGACGATCACGCCCACCGACCAGGCCAGCGCGCGGCCGCGCTCGCTCGCGAAGGACGAGAACAGGAAGCCGAGCGCGCCGAGCGCGAGCAGGAGCAGGCCGCCCTGGGCGCCGGCGACCAGCATCGTCCACGGCGCGATCTCGCCCATCGGGTCGGTCACGCCGATGGCGAGCAGGCAGCCGATCGCGTAGGCCTCGCCGAGCAGCAGGCAGCCGGGGACGAGCACCGCGAGGTGCGACGCGAACCAGCGGCCGCGCGACAGCGGGCGGGCCAGCGCGAGCGCGAGGGAGCCCGCCTCCAGCTCGCCGGCGATCGCGCGCACCCCGAGGCCGACGCTGAACAGGCCGCCGCCGAGGAGGAAGATCGGGTGCTCGAAGCCGACCGAGGCCCACTGGGCGAGCGGGTCGATGCCGACCAGGTCGAGCAGGTCGCCGAACTCGTTGGCCTGGGCCTCGAGCTGGGCCGTGAAGACCTCGCTGGTCGCGAACACGGCGACGAGCAGGAAGCCCCAGGCGCCGATCAGCAGGAACTCGAGCGGCATCCGCACGCGCTGCTCGTTGATGAGACGGCGGATCAGGGGGCCGCTCACGGCGCCGCCTCCCCGTAGTACTCCATGAACACCTCGTCGAGCGAGGCCTCCTGGATGCGGACGTCGACCGGGTCGAGCGCGGCGAGGGCGGCGAGCAGCGGCCCGACCTCGCCGCGGTGCGAGAACGTCGCCCGTCCGCCGGTGCGGTCGATCGGCTCGCAGCCCGGCAGCTCGATCGCCGCGGCGGGGTCGGCGACCTCGACCACGACCTGGCGCGAGCGGCGCCGGGCGATCTCGCCGATCGTGCCCGCGCCGACGATGCGCCCGCCCCGGATCATCGTGACGGCGTCGCAGAGCGCCTCGACCTCGGCCAGCACGTGGCTGGAGAAGAGGATCGCCCGGCCGGCGTCGCGGCGGTCGCGCAGGAGCGCGACGAGCCCGCTCATGACGAGCGGGTCGAGGCCCTCGCCGGGCTCGTCGAGGATCAGGAGCGCCGGGTCGTGCTGCACGGCCTGGAGCACGCCGAGCTTCTGGCGCATGCCCTTCGAGTAGGTGCGGACGGGGCGCGCGAGGTCGTCGTCGGTGAAGCGCAGGTGCGCGCAGGCCGCCTCGCGCAGGACCGGCGGGCGGCCCGACAGCGCGGCGAAGTGGTCGAGCAGGTCGCCGCCGCGCATGCGGCCGTAGAGCCCGGGGTCGGACGGCAGGAAGCCGAGCTCGGAGCGCACGCCGGGCTCGCTCCAGGGGTCGCCGCCGAGCAGCGACACCTCGCCGCCGTCGGCGCGCAAGAGCCCGACCAGGATGCGCATCGCCGTCGTCTTGCCGGCGCCGTTGGGGCCGAGGAAGCCGCGGATCTCGCCCGCGGCCACGGCGAGGTCGATGGAGTCCAGGGCGACGAAGGAGCCGAAGCGCTTCGACACCCCGCGCAGGTGGGCGGCGGGGGGCACGAATCCCCATTTCGCGGCGGGCGGGGCGATCGGCCGCACACCCCGGCCCGGGCGAAGGAGCGCTAGGGTACGCGGGCAAGCCGCTGGACCCCCAGGAGGTCACGCGATGGCGGTCGCGAGCAACGTCGATGTGGTGATGCCCCAGATGGGCTCCAGCGTGACCGAGGGCACGATCAGCCGCTGGCTGAAGCAGGTCGGCGACACCGTCAAGGCCGACGAGACGATCGTCGAGATCTCGACCGACAAGGTCGACACCGAGGTGCCGTCGCCCGCCGGCGGCGTGCTCGTCGAGATCCTCGTCGCCGAGGGCGTCACCGTCGACGTCGGCACGCGCATCGCCGTCCTCTCGACGGATCCGAACGCCACCCCGGCCGCGGCCCCCGCGCCCGTGGAGCCGGCCGCCCCGGCGCCGCCCGCGCCCGAGCCCGTGGCCGCCGCGCCCGAGCCGGTCG
>CAIQOY010000174.1 GCA_903873565.1 uncultured Actinomycetes bacterium | reverse complement strand
GTCTACGAGGCCGACGGCCCCGACGACGCGGTGCGCGAGCGCGGCCTCGCCGACCTGCGCACGCGCCTCCAGGGGATCGGCACGGAGGCGCCGATCGCCACGCGCCCCCTGCGCGCCCAGTGAGCGCGCGGGCCCCCGACGCGGGGCTGGCCGGCCCCGGCCGCCACGTCCTCCTCGGCGTGCTCCTGGGCGGCATGGCCGGCACGGCGCTGCGTCTCGCGGTCGCCGAGGCGATCGCGCCGCTGTGGGCCACGCTCGCCGTCAACCTCGCCGGGGCGCTCCTGCTCGGCCTGCTCTACGAGCGGCTGCGCGAGCACCGCATCGGCCGCAGCGCCACCTGGTCGGCGCTCGGGCCCGGGCTCTGCGGCGCCCTCACCACCTTCAGCGCCCTGCAGCTCGAGGCCGTTGAGCTCGCCCGCGACGGCTCCTGGAAGGGCGCGCTGCTCTACCTCGCCGCCTCGCTCTGCCTCGGCCTGCCCGCCGCCGCGCTCGGCCGCCGGCTCGGGAGGGCGCGGGCGTGAGCGTCTGGCTGCTCCTGGCGATCCCGCTCGGCGGCGTCGGCGCCGTCGTGCGCGTCCTGGCCACGCAGCACGGCGAGGCGCGCCTGCCGGGCGGCGCCCCCGCCGCCACGGCGCTCGTCAACATCGTCGGCGCCGCCCTGCTCGGCCTCGTCGCGGGCTGGGGCGGCGACGTCGCGCTGCTCGTCCTCGGCGGGGGCCTGCTCGGCGGGATGACCACCTTCTCGACCTGGATGGTCGAGGCGGACGAGGCGGCGCGGACCGGCCGCGCGCGCACGGCGCTCCTGATCGTCGTGCTGCCGCTGGCCCTCGGCGCGCTGGCCTACGCGGCGGCGCGCGCCGTGGCCTAGTAGCCGGACCCCGGGATGCGCCGGACGCTGGCCTCGACGTCGAGCGTCGAGCCGATCACCCGCTGCGCGCGGTCCTGGCCGCGCAGCACGATCGTCTGCGTCTCGACCTGCGCGGCGCCGAAGCGGACGCCGTGGACGAGGTCGCCGTCGGAGACGCCGGTGGCGGCGAACAGCGCGTCCTGGCTGGCCACGAGGTCGTCGGTGTCCAGCACGCGCTCCACGTCGAGGCCCGCGGCGACGATCGCGGCGCGCTCCTCGTCGGTGCGCGGCCAGAGCCGGCCGATGATGCGCCCGCCGACGCTGCGGATCGCGGCCGCCGAGAGCACGCCCTCGGGGGTGCCGCCGACGCCCCATAGGAGGTCGATGCCGGTGCCCGCGCGGATCGGCATCAGGCTGCCGGCGACGTCGCCGTCGGGGATCAGGCGGACGCGGGCGCCGGCCTCCCGCATGCGGCCGATCATCTCCATGTGGCGGTCGCGGTCGAGCACGACGACGCCGAGGTCGCGGACCGCGCAGCCCCGGCGCTCGGCGATCGCGCCGAGCAGGTCCTCGATCGGGCGGTCGAGGTCGAGCAGGTCGGCGATCGCGGGCCCGCCGGCCATCTTCTCCATGTAGACGGCGGGCCCGGGGTTGAACATCGTCCCCCGGGGCGCGATCGCGAAGGTGGAGAGGGCGTTCGGCTGGCCCTTGGCGGTCAGCGTCGTGCCCTCGAGGGGGTCGACCGCGATGTCGACGGCCGGTCCTCCCGCCCCGACCTCCTCGCCGATGTACAGCATCGGCGCCTCGTCCTTCTCGCCCTCGCCGATCACGACCACGCCGCTGATCGGGCAGGACTCGAGCGCGTCGCGCATCGCGTCGACGGCGGCCTTGTCGGCGGCGTTCTTGTCGCCGCGGCCGAGCCAGCGCGCTGCGGCGATGGCGCCCGCCTCCGTGACGCGGGCGAGCTCGAGGGCGAGGGAGGAGGGGAGCGTCTCGGACATGGGCTGGATCCTAGTGCCTTCCCCGCAGGGAGCCCCGCGGGATCTCGCTAGGGTTCGGGCATGGCCACCACCGCGCTCGACCTTGACCGCATCCGCGCGCAGTTCCCCGCGCTGCAGCGCACGCACGACGGTCGGCCCTTCGCCTTCTTCGACGGGCCCGGCGGGTCGCAGGTGCCGCTCGCGGTGGCGGACGCGATGACGCAGTCGCTCCTGCACGCCAACGCCAACTGCGGCGGGGCCTTCGCCACCTCGCTGGAGTCCGACGCGGCGATCGAGGAGGCCCGGCGGGCGGCCGCCGACTTCACGGGGTCCGAGCCGGACGAGATCGCGTTCGGGCCGAACGCCACCACGCTGCAGTTCCTGCTGGCGCACGCTGCGGCGCGCACGTTCGAGCCGGGCGACGAGATCATCACCACGGAGCTCGACCACGACTCCAACGTGGCGCAGTGGCTGCGGGTGGGGGAGGACCACGGCCTCGTGGTGCACCAGGCGCGCCTGCACCGCACGGACGGCACCCTCGACCTGCACCACCTCGAGGGGCTGCTGTCGCCGCGCACCCGCGTGGTGGCCTTCACGCTGGCCTCCAACCACCTCGGCACCGCCACGCCGATCGAGCAGATCGTCCACCTCGCCCACAGCGTCGGCGCCCTGGCCTGGGGCGACGGCGTCCACTACGCGCCGCACCGGCCGCTGGACCGGGTCGGGATGGGCATCGACGTGCTGTTCACGTCGCCGTACAAGTGGTTCGGGCCGCACCTCGGCATCGCCTCGATCCGGCGCGACCTGGCCGCCACGTGGCCGGCCGACCGCGTGCGCCCCGCCGACGAGACCCCCGCCGGCCACCGCTACGAGACGGGCACGCAGTCGCACGAGGCGATGGCGGGCATGACCGCCGCGGTGGACTACCTCGCCGGGCTCGGCACGGGGCCGACCCGCCGCGCGCGGCTGCTCGACGCCTACGCCGCGATCCGCGTCCACGAGGACGCGCTGGCCCTGCGCTTCTGGGAGGGCGTCCGCGGGATGGAGCACCTGACCGTCTACGGCATCACGGACCCGGACCGCTTCGACGAGCGGGTCGCGACCTTCTCGTTCACCGTCGACGGGGCGCCGCCGGCGGAGGTCGCCGAGCGGCTCGCCCGCCAGGGCCTGGCCGTCTGGGACGGCAACTTCTACGCCTACTCGGCGAGCGTCGCGCTGGGGCTCGAGGAGCGGGGCGGGGCCGTCCGCGTCGGCTTCCTGCACTACACGACGCCGGCCGAGGTCGACCGGCTCGTGGCCGCCCTCGGCGAGCTCGGCTGACGTCGCCCTGCTCGCGGCGGGGCGCTAGGATGCGCGTGCCAGCGGATGTGGCGGAATTGGTAGACGCGCACGGTTCAGGTCCGTGTGGCCGAAAGGTCGTGGAGGTTCAAGTCCTCTCATCCGCACTGGCGCCGCCCCCGCGGGCGGCGCGGCGCAGGCGGTCCCGCACCGCGTCGCCGATCCCGCCGGCCGGCGGGGGCACCACGGCGATCCGCGCGGCGCCCGACATGTCGGCGGCCCGCAGCATCGCGTAGACGCAGGCCGCGTAGGCTTCGGCGCTGGCGCCGGCGTCGATGACGGCGTGGAACCCGGCCGCGGCGGTGCCGGACGGGGCGATCAGCACCGTGGAGGCGGGGTCGGCGACGGCGGCCGGATCCTCGACCAGGACGACGGGCAGGTGCGGGGCGTAGTGCGCGGCGAGCGTGCCCGGCGCGCGCGGGGCATCGTCGCCGACGGGCCCGAGGGGGGCGGCGAGGGCCTCGGTGACCATCGTCTCCGTGACGGCGCCCGGGCGCAGGATCCGCGGCTGCGCGCCCGTCAGGTCGACGATGGTCGACTCCACGCCCACCGTGCAGGGGCCGCCGTCGAGGATCAGGTCCACGTCGCGGCCGAGGTCCTCGGCCACGTGCTGGGCGGTGGTCGGGCTGACGCGGCCGAAGCGGTTCGCGCTGGGCGCGGCGACGCCCGTCCCCGCGGCCCGGATCGCCGCCCGCGTCAGCGCGTGGTCGGGCACGCGCAGCGCGATCGTCGCCGCGCCCCCGAGCGCCTCGGGCGCGGCGCGGCCGCCGGCCGGCAGGACC
>CAIQOY010000173.1 GCA_903873565.1 uncultured Actinomycetes bacterium | reverse complement strand
GCTCGCGCTGCCCGATGCGCACCCGCTGGCGCAGGCTCCGCACGTCCGCCTGGGCGAGCTCGCCGATGAGGGCTGGATTCTCGCCCGCGACCCGGGAGACCCGGTGGACCTCGCCCTGCTGGGCGCAGCGGCTGTGCACGGGTTCGCCCCTCGGCCGGTCCTGCGCACCGACGACTTCCAGGTGTCGTTCGGGTTCGTGGCCGCGGGACTCGGCATCGCGCTGGTCCCGAGGCTGGCGCTCGACCGGCCCCACGGGGTCGTCGTTCGCGCGATCGAAGACGTCCGTCTCGCACGCGGAATCGACCTCGTCCGTCGCGAGGCTCCGCCGCCCGCGGTGACCACGCTGGAGCGCGAGCTGCTCGCCGTGGCGCGCGACCTGGAGGAGCGAGCGGGGAACGCCTAGCGGATGCCCGAGTCGGGGCAGACCGCGCCGTCGCGGGGAACGAGCCCGCGCACGAAGTACGACGTCACCGCGCCCTCGATGCACACGGCACCGCGTCCTACGGCGACGTGCCCGTCCGCCCGGAACTCCAGCAGCCGTGCGGAGTCGAGCTGACGCGTGAGCGCGCGGGCCCAGGACAGCGGCGTCGCCGGATCGTGCGTGGTGCCGATCACCAGGATCGGACCTGCACCTCGAGCCGTCGTCGCCGTGAGCGGTCCGACGAGGTGCGCGGGCCAGGCGTGGCAGGGAAGGACGCTCCACGCGAGGTACCGGCTCAGCTCGGGTACGGCGGAGTCACGCGCCACGTCCCGGGCCCAGGCCGCGAGGTCCTCCGGTCCCGGCGTGGCGGGGGAGTCGACGCAGGAGATCGCGTAGAAGGTGGAGACGAACTCGGCATCGCCGGAGAGGAAGGCGCGGCCGCGCAGGGCGAGGCCGGTCCCGTCACCGTCGAGCGCCGACGCGATCTCCGCGAGCGCTGTGGACCACAGTGAGGGGCTGTACAGGGCGGCCAGGATCCCGGTGACCGCCTCGGTCTGCGTGAGCGGCGCCCCGGTCGAAGTGGCGACCGGCCGGGAGTCCAGCGACCCCAGCAGCCTGTTGATGCGCTGGAGCACGGCATCGGCGTCGCGGCCGAGCGAGCAGGACGACGAGTCGGCGCACGACCGGGCCATCCGCTGCACGGCGTGGTCGAAGCCGGCGATCTGGCCCCGGGTGATCCCCACCTGGTCCAGGCGGGGATCGAGGGCCCCGTCGAGCACGACCCGGCCCGTGCGGTGGGGGAACATGTCGGCGTAGGTCGCCCCCAGGAGGGTGCCGTACGACATCCCGAGGAACGACAGGCGAGGCGCGCCGAGGGCGATGCGCAGCGACTCCAGGTCACGCGCGACATTGCGCGTCCCCACGTGCGGGAGGAGGTCCGCCGAACGTCGGGCGCAGCCCTCCCCGATCCTCGCGGCCAGCCGGGCGAACGCACGGCGTTCCGACCGCGTGTCCGGAGTGCCGTCCGCGCGGAACCACTCGCGCATCTCGCGGTTGGTCTGGCACCGCAGCGGCGTGCTGCTGCCGACTCCGCGCGGGTCGATGCCGATGAGGTCGTACGACGCGGCGACGTCCTCGAGCCAGGACCCCACGGCGAGGGGATAGTCCAGTCCCGGCACTCCCGGGCCGCCGGGGTTGATCACGAGCGGGCCGCGGTACTTCGCACCCTGGCCGTCGCCGCCCGCGCGAACCCGGAGCACCGCCAGGCTGATCGTGGGACCGTCCGGGTCCGCGTAGTCCAGCGGCACGCGCAGGCGCGCGCATTCCGCCTCGCCGCCGCGGCAGGAGGACCAGTCGAGCGCGCGCGCGGCGACGGCCCGGCCGCGCTCGCCGTCGTCGTCGGTGGTCGCTGCCGGCGGGTCGGGGATCGCGGCCGCGGCCGGCGCGGCGGTCCAGGCCGCCCCGAG
>CAIQOY010000172.1 GCA_903873565.1 uncultured Actinomycetes bacterium | reverse complement strand
CGCGCAACATCGCCCGCATCCGCGAGCAGATGCTGCGCATGGGCTGGTCGATCGACTGGAGCCGCGAGCTCGCCACGTCCGATCCGGAGTACTACCGCTGGACGCAGTGGATCTTCCTGCGCCTCTACGAGCGCGGCCTCGCCTACAAGAAGGGCGCCGCCGTCAAGTGGTGCCCCCAGGACCAGACCGTGCTCGCCAACGAGCAGGTCGTCGACGGCCGCTGCGAGCGCTGCGGCACGGAGGTCGAGGCGCGCGACCTCGAGCAGTGGTTCTTCCGGATCACGGACTACGCCGACCGCCTGCTCGACGAGATGGAGCTGCTCGAGTCCTGGCCCGAGCGCGTGCTGACCATGCAGCGCAACTGGATCGGCCGCTCGCACGGCGCCGAGGTGCGCTTCCCCGTGGTCGGGGCGGACGCGGCGATCCCCGTCTTCACGACCCGCCCCGACACGCTGTTCGGCGCCACCTTCTTCGTGCTGGCCCCGGAGCACCCGATGGTCCACGACCTCGTGCGCGGCACGGACCGCGAGGACGAGGTGATGGAGTACGTGCGCCGGCGCGGCGCCGAGTCGGTGGCCGACCGCATGCGCGAGGACCGGCCCAAGACCGGCGTCGACACCGGCCGCCGCGTCCTCAACCCCGTCACGGACGAGGAGATCCCGGTCTGGGTGTCCGACTACGTGCTCGTCGAGTACGGCACCGGCGCGATCATGGCGGTGCCCGCGCACGACGACCGCGACCACGCCTTCGCGCGCGCCTTCGACCTCGAGATCCGGCAGGTCGTGGCCCCGGTCGAGGGCGGGGTCGACGTGCAGGCCGAGGCCTACACCGACGCGGGCGACGACGCCGTCCTGGTCAACTCGGGCCGCTTCGACGGGCTGACGGTGGCCGCGGCCAAGGAGGCGATCCCCGCCTGGCTGGCCGAGGACGGCCGCGGCGAGCGCAAGACCGCCTACCGGCTGCGCGACTGGCTCGTCTCGCGCCAGCGCTACTGGGGCGCCCCGATCCCGATCGTCGACTGTCCCGCCTGCGGGCTCGTGCCCGTGCCGGACGGGGACCTGCCGGTGCGCCTGCCCGAGATCGACGACTACGCCCCCAAGGGCCGCTCGCCGCTGGCCAGCGCCGAGGAGTGGCGCGCCGTCCCCTGCCCGTCCTGCGGCGGGCCCGCCCAGCGCGAGACCGACACGATGGACACCTTCGTCGACTCCTCCTGGTACTACCTGCGCTACGTCAACGCCCACGACGACGCGGCGGCCTGGTCCCGCGCCGACGTCGACTGGTGGCTGCCCGTCGGCCAGTACATCGGGGGCGTCGAGCACGCGATCCTGCACCTGCTCTACAGCCGCTTCTTCACGAAGGTGCTGTACGACGCGGGCTACGTCGGCTTCCGCGAGCCGTTCGCGAACCTCTTCACGCAGGGGATGATCTACAAGGACGGCGCGAAGATGTCCAAGTCGAAGGGCAACGTGGTGGCCCCCGACGAGATCGTCGGCCGCTACGGCGCCGACGCCCTGCGCATGTACGTGCTGTTCATGGGGCCGCCGGACCAGGACAAGGAGTGGTCCGACTCGGGCGTCCTCGGCCCCGCGCGCTTCCTCGACCGGCTCTGGAAGGCCGTCGTGCGGATCGCCGACGAGACCTCGGGCGCGCCCGTGCCGGAGCCGCCGGCCGGGGCCGACGGCGCGGCGCTCGAGCTCCTGCGGCTCACGCACCGCTCGATCCAGCGCGTCACCGAGGACATCGACCGGCGCCTGCAGTTCAACACGGCGATCGCCGCTGCGATGGAGCTCCTGAACGGGATCGAGAGGAGCCGCGACGCGCTGCTCGGCGACCCCGTCGGGGCGCAGGCCCTGCGCCACGCCGCCGGCACGCTGGTGGGGCTCGTGCAGCCCTTCTCGCCGCACATCGCCGAGGAGCTCTGGCAGCGGCTCGGCGGCGAGCGGCTGTGGGAGGCCCCGTGGCCGGTGGCCGACCCGGCGCTGCTCGTGGCGGACACGTTCGAGTGCGTCGTGCAGGTCAACGGCAAGCTGCGCGAGCGCGTCCAGCTGGCCTGCGGCCTGCCCGAGGACGAGCTGCTCGGGACGGTCAAGGCGCTGCCGAAGATCGCCGAGCTGGTGGACGGGAAGACGATCGTCAAGGAGATCGTGGTCCCGGACAAGCTCGTCAACATCGTCGTGCGCTAGCGCGCGCGTCCCGCGCGCCTGTGGCCGCGCCCCGTGCGCCGGCGCGCGCCCCGCGTGCGTGCGAGCCGGGCACGCTCGGCCCGTGTCCCCGCCCCGCCGCCGCACCCTCCTGATCGGCCTGGCCGTCGCCCTCCTCCTGGCGGCCGCCGTCGCGGCGGTGCGCGG
>CAIQOY010000171.1 GCA_903873565.1 uncultured Actinomycetes bacterium | reverse complement strand
GGCGAGGAGATCGGCCAGGCGATGCTCGAGCAGGCGATGGAGCTGCCGTACTACACGAACTGGACCTACTCGCACCCGCGCGCGATCGAGCTGGCCGCGAAGCTCGCCGAGATCACGCCAGCCTCGATCGACCGCGCCTTCTTCGTCTCCGGCGGCTCCGAGGGCGTCGAGGGCGCCCTCAAGCTGGCCCGCAACTACCACACCGCCAACGGCGAGCCGATGCGGCGCAAGGTCATCGCCCGCAAGATCGCCTACCACGGCACCACCTACGGCGCGCTCTCGATCACCGGGATCACGGGCATCCGCTCGATGTTCGAGCCCCTGATGAGCGGCGTCCGCCACGTCTCCCCGACCAACCCGTACCGCTGCCAGCACTGCGCCGACGAGGGCGCCTGCAACCTCAAGTGCGCGGACGAGGTCGCCGAGGTGATCGAGTTCGAGGACCCCTCGACGGTGTCGATGGTGATCATGGAGCCCGTCCAGAACGCCGGCGGCTGCTTCACCCCCCACCCCGAGTACCACAAGCGGGTCAACGAGATCTGCCGCGAGTACGGCGTGCTGCACGTCGCCGACGAGACGATCTGCGGCTACGGCCGCGTCGGCGAGTGGTACGGCGCGATCCGCTACGAGTACGAGCCCGACATCATCACCTGCGCCAAGGGCCTGACCTCCGGCTACCAGCCGATGGGCGCGGTCCTGTTCGGGCCGCGCATCGCCGACGCGCTGCTCTCCACCGAGAGCATGTACATGCACGGCATCACCTTCGGCGGCCACCCGATCGTCGCCGCCGCCGCGCTCAAGAACCTCGAGATCATGGAGCGCGAGGACGTGATCGGCAACGTGCGCCGCAACGAGGACTACCTGCGCGACCAGCTGATGGGCCTCAAGGAGCGCCACGCGATCGTCGGCGACGTCCGCGGCGCCGGCTACTTCTGGGCGATGGAGCTCGTGCGCGACCAGGCGACCCGCGAGACCTTCAACGAGGAGGAGTGCAACGTGCTCCTGCGCGACTTCCTGTCGCCGACGCTCCTCAAGGAGGGCCTCCTGTGCCGCGCGGACGACCGCGGCGACCCGGCCATCCAGATCTCGCCGCCGCTGATCACCACGCGCGAGCAGATCGACGAGGCGATCGCCATCTTCGACCGCGTGCTGCCCGAGGCCGAGCGGCGCATGGCCGCGCTGCGCTAGGCCGGCGCCGGGGCGGCCGGCGGGCGCCGGCTCAGGATCACGAGGGCGATCCCCGCGATCGCGAAGGCGGCGCCGACGCCGTAGACGGCGCCGTAGCCGGCCTGCTCGGCGGCGAAGCCCAGCAGCGGCCCGGCCACGGCGAAGCCCACGTCGAAGCCGCCCGTGTAGACCGCGAGCGCCGCGCCGCGCCGCTCGGGCGGCGTGCGGTCGATCGCCATCAGGGCCAGCGCGGGGAAGAGCAGCGCCCAGGCCGCGCCGCAGATCACCGCGCCGGCGACGGCCAGCCACCAGGTCGGCGACACGCCGATCAGCACGGAGCCGGTCAGGGCCAGCGCGAAGGCGATCAGCCCCGTCCTGAACGCGCCGAGCGTGTCGGGGAGGTGGCCGAGCACGATCCGGCCGAGGAAGGTGGCCGCGCCGTAGGCGCCGATCACGTAGGAGCCGCCGCCGCCGTCGCGGGCGTCGAAGGTGAGGACGGCGAAGCCGACGATCCCCGCCATGATCACGCCGCCGAAGGCGAGGCCGAGGCCGGGCCGGAGGGCCTCGCGCGGGATCGAGATCCCGGGCGCGGCCGCCCCGTGGCCCTGCGGGTGCAGGATGCCGGCGAGGCCGACCAGGGCCACGAGCGGCGCGATGACCAGGAGCAGCTCGGCCGCCGCGAAGCCGACGTGGTCGAGCAGGAACTGCGCGGCGACGGGCCCGATCGAGAGCCCCGCCCAGATCGCCAGCCCGAACAGGGAGATCGCCTGCCCGCGGCGCGAGGCGGGCGCGAGCGCGATCGCCCAGGCCAGGCCGGCCGTGAACACCAGCGCCTGCCCGAAGCCCTGCAGGACCCGCGCGGCGAACAGGATCCAGGCCGCGTCCGCCACGTAGAAGAGCGCCCCGCCGGCCGCCAGCATCAGGAAGCCGGCCCCGATCACGAGCCGCGGGCCGCGGCGGTCGATCCCCGCCCCGGCCACCAGCCGGAAGCCGAGCGCGGCCAGCGCGAACACCGTGAT